>DATFGL010000001.1:0-6417 GCA_035249465.1 Rhodanobacteraceae bacterium
CGGGCGTCGGTGACGCGGCGCACGGCGGAATGGACGGTCATGCCGCATCCTCCGCTTTGAGTCGCCCGCGTTGCGCCAATTCCGCCGCGGCCGCGCCGATGTCGCCCGCGCCGAGCAGCAACACCAGGTCACCGTCGCGCAGCAGCGCAGGCAGTGTTTCGTCGAGTTCGCGCGGATGCTCGATGAAGACCGGGTCGACCTTGCCGCGCGCGCGCACGGCGCGCGCCAGCGAACGTCCATCGGCGCCGGCGATCGGCGCTTCGCCCGCGGGATACACGTCGGTCAACACCAGCGCATCGGCTTCGCACAGCACGCCCGCGAAGTCGTCCAGCAGGTCGCGGGTGCGGGTGTAGCGGTGCGGCTGGAACACGATCACCAGCCGCCGCCCGGGCCAGCCTTCGCGCGCCGCCTGCATCACCGCGGCGAGTTCGCGCGGGTGGTGGCCGTAATCGTCGACCAGCAACACCTTGCCGGTGTCGATCGGCAGCTCGCCGTTGATGTGGAAGCGCCGGCCGACACCCTGGAACCGTTCCAGCGCGCGCGCAATCGCGTACGGCTCGACGCCCAGGTGCCAGCCGATCGTGGCCGCGGCCAGCGCGTTCAACACGTTGTGGCGGCCCGGCAGGTTCAGCGTGATCGGCAGCGTCGGCTGGCCCGGCAGCAACAGGTCGAAATGCGTGCGCGCACCCTCGGCGCGCAGGTTGGCGCCGCGCACGTCGGCCGCGCGATCGATCGCGTAGGTCAGCGTCGAACGCGCGGTGCTTTGCGCCAGCTCCGCGACTTCGGGGTTGTCCACGCACAGCACCGCCAACCCGTAGAACGGAAGGCGATGCAGGAAATCCGCGAAAGCCTGCTTCAGCTCCGCGAAGTCGCCGTGGTAATGATCCAGATGATCGGCGTCGATGTTGGTGACCACCGCGATCACCGGCGACAGCTTCAGGAACGAGCCATCGGATTCGTCGGCTTCGGCCACGAGGTACGCGCCGGCACCGAGCCGTGCGTTGGCACCCGCCGAAAGCAGCTGCCCGCCGATCACGAACGTCGGGTCGTAGCCGGCCTCGGCCAGCACGCTGGCGGTGAGGCTGGTGGTGGTGGTCTTGCCGTGCGATCCGGCCACCGCGATGCCGCGCCGGAAGCGCATCAGCTCGCCCAGCATTTCCGCGCGGGGCACCACCGGGATGCGGCGCGCCTCGGCGGCCACCAGCTCGGGGTTGTCCGCCTTGATGGCGCTGGAAACCACCACCGCATCGACGTTGGCGACGTGTTCCGCGGCGTGACCGATCGCGACGTCCACGCCCATCTTCACCAGCCGTTCGGTGACCGGCGATGCGGTGCGGTCGGAACCCGACACGTCGTAGCCGAGCGTGTGCAGCACCTCGGCGATGCCGCTCATGCCGGCGCCGCCGATGCCGATGAAATGCACGCGCCGGAAGCCCTGCATGATGTCGCCGTGCGGCGGGAGGCGATGCGGCGTCATGCGGCCACCTCCAGGCAACACTGCGCGATCACTGCGGCGGCATCGGGTTTCGCGAGCATGCGTGCGGCATTCGCCATTGCGAGGCGCTTGCCGGCATCGCGCAACAGGCGTTCCAGCATGCCGGCGAAACGCGACGCGTCGAAGTCGCGATCCTGCACCAATTCCGCCGCACCCGCGGCAACGAAGCCTTCCGCGTTTTTCGTCTGGTGGTCGTCCACGGCGTGCGGGAACGGCATCAATATCGAACCCAGGCCCGCCGCGGCGAGTTCCGCCAACGTCAGCGCGCCAGCGCGGCAGATCACGAAGTCGGCCCACGCATACGCTGCGGCCATGTCGGTGATGAACGGCTCGATGCCCGCTTGCACGTCCACGCGTTCATAGGCGGCGCGCGTCGCCTCGACATGCGCGGTGCCGCACTGATGGCGCACCTGCGGACGGCGCTCGGCAGGAATGCGCGACAACGCGTTCGGCAACCCCAGGTTCAAGGTGCGTGCGCCCAGGCTGCCGCCCAGCACCAGCAAGTGCGGCGCGCCATCTCGATTCGCGAAGCGCACCGCGGGCGGTGGCAACGCCGCGATATCGCCGCGCACCGGATTACCCGTCCATTCGGCGTGCACCGCCGGTGGAAATGCATCGGGGAAACCGGCCATGACCTTGCGCGCCACTCGCGCAAGCACGCGATTGGTGAATCCGGTGATGCGGTTCTGCTCATGCACCAGCAACGGGCGCCGCTGCAGCCACGCGGCGATGCCTCCGGGGCCGGCCACGTAGCCGCCCATCGACAACACGCTGCGCGGATTCACTTCGCGCAGGATTCGCCAGGCACCGAACAGTGCGCGCGCCAGCATCCACGGCGCCGCGATGCGTTGCGCCAGACCCTTGCCGCGCAGGCCTTTCACCGGCAGCGTTCGAAGCTCGACGCGATGCTCCGGCACGATGCGGTTTTCCATGCCACCCTCGGCGCCCAGCCACAACACCGGCACGTCGCGCGCGCGCAGCGCCGCGGCGACCGCAAGGCCGGGGAAGATATGGCCGCCGGTGCCGCCGGCCATGATCAGCACGGGCGCCCGCACGTCGCTCATGCGTGCACCTTTTCGAGCGTCGGCTCGATGCGCGTGCGCGCCGCCAAGGGAAGTTCCGGCGCCTTCGGGGTCGGCGGCGGCATCTCCGTCGAACCGCCGCCCGATGCCCCGGGCCGCCGCGTTGCCATCCGCCGCGCATCCTCGGCGCGATGGATTTCATAACCCGCGCGCACCAGCACACCCAGCATCACGCAGGTCATCAGCGTGCTGGAACCCCCGGAACTGATCAGCGGCAGCGTCAGGCCTTTGGTCGGCAACACGCCCAGATTCACGCCCACCGAGACCAGCGCCTGCAGCCCGATCATCAGCGAGATTCCGAACGCGACATAACCCGCGCGATGCTGGCCTACCTCGACGCCGCGCAAGCCGAGCTGCAACCCGCGCCCGACCAGCAGCGCGAAAAGCCCGAGCACGAACAGCACGCCGAAGAAGCCGAGCTCCTCCGCGATCACCGCGAGGATGAAATCGGTGTGCGCTTCCGGCAGGTAGAAGAGTTTCTGCACACTGCCGCCGAGGCCCACGCCGAACCACTTGCCACGCCCGACCGCAATCAGCGCCTGGGTCAACTGGAAGCCGTTGTCGAAAGGATCCTTCCACGGATCGAGGAACGAGGTGAGGCGCTTGACGCGATAGTCGGTGGACAGCGCCAGCCACGCACCCAGCGGGAGCATCGGCAGGCCCATGATCACCAGGTTGCGCATGCGCGCGCCGCCCAGCCACAACATGCCGATCGTGACCACGCCGATCAGCGCGGCGGAACCGAAATCGGGCTGCGCCAGCAGCAGCACGGCGGTCAGGCCCGCGACCGCGACCGGCTTCACCGCGCCGAGGAATTTCGTTTCGACCGCGTCACGGTGCCGCACCAGATAACTGGCGACGTACAGCACCACCGTCAGCTTGGCCAGTTCGACCGGCTGGAAGCCGGAAATACCGAGATTGATCCAGCGGCGTGCGCCGTTGACGCGCATGCCGAGGTGGGGCACGAACACCAGCAGCAGCAAACCGAAAGTGACCAGCATCATTCGCCCGGAATAGCGTTCCAGCCAGTCCAGCTCGACGCGCGAGGCGATGACGAACGCGACACCAGCGCCCGCCAGCAAGAATGCGAGGTGCCGCTTCAAGTAATGAAACTCGCCGATGTGCTGGCCATCCGCGACCGCAATGGAACTGGACGCCACCATCACGATGCCGAACGCAACCAGCCCGGCGATCGCCAGCAGCAGCCACGGGTCATGCCGGCCTTCGGGACCGTATTTGCGAACCGCTTGCGAGGGACCGAATCCGAGCATCACCGTACCTTCAATGTCGCCAAACCCACCAGCACCAGCACCACCGAAATGATCCAGAAACGCACGATCACGCGCGGCTCGGGCCAGCCCTTCAATTCGAAGTGGTGGTGGATGGGCGCCATCCGGAACACGCGCTTGCCGCGCAGCTTGAAGCTGCCGACCTGCAGCATCACCGACGCGGTCTCGACCACGAACAAACCACCCATCACCAGCAGGATGATTTCCTGGCGCACGATCACCGCGACACAACCGATCGCCGCGCCGATCGCGAGTGCGCCGACATCACCCATGAATACCTGCGCGGGATAGGTGTTGAACCAGAGGAAGCCGAGACCGGCGCCGGTCAGCGCACCGCAGAACACCGCCAATTCACCCGCGCCGGGTATCGAAGGAATGCCGAGGTAGGCCGAGAACACCGCGTTGCCCGCGAGATACGCGAACGCGCCCAGCGCCGCGGCCACCAGCACCGCCGGCATGATCGCGAGACCGTCGAGACCATCGGTGAGGTTCACCGCGTTGGAGAATCCGACGATCCACAGGTACGCGACCACCACGAAGCCCGCGCCAAGCGGAATCGCGACGTGCTTGAACAGCGGCACGTACAGCGCGGTCGCGGCCGGGACGTTCGCGGTGTGGAACAGGAACAGCGCGGCGGCGAGGCCGACCACGGATTGCGCGAGGTATTTCCAGCGCGCGGGCAGCCCGTGCGGATCCTTCAAAACGAGCTTGCGGTAATCGTCGTAGAAACCGATCGTGCCGCAGGCCAGCGTCACCAGCAGCACCACCCACAGGTAGCGGCTGTGCAGGTCGCCCCACAACAGGGTCGCGATCACGATCGCGGCCAGGATCAGGGTGCCGCCCATCGTCGGCGTCCCGGCCTTGGAAAGGTGTGTCTGCGGGCCATCGCTGCGCACCACCTGTCCGGCCTTCAATTCGGTCAGGCGGCGGATCATCGCGGGGCCGAAGAACAGCGCGACGATCAACGCCGTCAGCGCTGCCATGATGGTGCGGAAGGTGATGTAGTCGAACAGCCGGAACGCGCCGAAATAGATTTCGAGCCACCGTGAGAGTTCAAGCAACATGCCGGCCGCCCCCCTTGTCGTCGTTCATCAGTGCGGCGACGACGCGTTCCATGTGCGACGCGTGCGACCCCTTCACCAGCACGCTGACGTTCGCATGCAGGTCGCGACGCAACGACGCGACCAGCGCGGGCTGGTCCGTGAACACACGCGCCTCCGGACCGAAGGCTTCCGCCGCATTCGCCGCCAGCGTGCCGACCGCGTACATGCGCGCGATGCCCTGCTCGCGCGCGGCGCTGCCGATGCCGGCATGGAACGCCGCCGCATCCGGGCCGAGCTCGCCCATGTTGCCCAGCACCAGCCAACGTTCGCCGGGCTGCAGCGCCAATGTCGCCACCGCCGCCAACGCGGAACCCGGATTGGCGTTGTAGCTGTCGTCGAACAACGTCCAGCCCTGCGGCGATTCGCGCCGCAACAGCCGGCCGCCGACCGCTTCGGCGTCCTGCAGGCCCGCGACGACCACGTCCAGCGGCACATCCACCGCCAGCGCCAGCGCCGCCGCCGCCGCTGCATTGGCGACGTTGTGACGGCCCGGCAATGGCAGGTGCACGGCGGCTTCGCCCGCCTGCGTTCTCAACGTGAAGCGGCTGCCGGCCGCATCCAGCACAATGTCGGCGGCACCCACTTCCGCATCCGCGTCCAGCCCGAAGCGCAACTTGCGGCGCGATCCGGCAAGCCCCGCGAAATACATCGCGAAAGCGTCGTCGGCGTTGATCACCGCCACGCCATCCGCGGGTAACGCCTGGTACATCGCGCCCTTGGTTTCGGCGATGCCTTCGAGCGTGTGCATGCGCTCGAGGTGCGCGGGGCCGACGTTGTTGACCAGGCCGATGCGCGGACGCGCGATCGACCCGAGGTAGGCGATGTCGCCCGGTTTGCCGGCACCCATTTCCAACACCGCGTAACGCGCATCCTCGGGCATCGCCAGCAAGGTCAGCGGCAGGCCGATCTCATTGTTGAAGCTGCCGCTGTTGGAATGCGTCTTGCCGTGGCGCGACAGGATGCGCGCGGCCAGCGCCTTGACACTGGTCTTGCCGTTGGAGCCGGTGATCCCGATCACGGTGACGTCGCGCTGCGCGCGCACCGCACTGGCCAGATCGCCCAGCGCGTGCAAGGTATCGGCCACCACGATCTGCGGAATACCGGAATCCACGCGCCGCGACACGACCGCACCCGCCGCGCCGCGCGCCGCGGCATCCGCAACGTGGTCGTGGCCATCGTGCTGCTCACCGACCAGCGCCACGAACAGTTCGCCCGGCTGGATGGTGCGCGAGTCGGTGGACACGTCGCATACATCCGCGTCGCCACCTTGCAGTACGCCGCGCGTCCACACCGCGATTTCCCTGAGACGCAAGCTCAGCACGGGCGCGCCTCCAGGGTGGCGCGCGCCACCTGCAGATCATCGAACGGATGCTTGGCTCCGCCAACTTCCTGATACGTCTCGTGGCCCTTGCCCGCGATCAGCACCACGTCGCCCGCGTGCGACTGCG
>DATFGL010000002.1:0-3550 GCA_035249465.1 Rhodanobacteraceae bacterium
GAAGAAGACGCAGAAAACAGCGAAAGGCGATCTCGAACTTGCGATGAAACGCTACAAGTTGATCGGAGGCGAGTCATGAAGAAGACCGATTCCCGCTGGAATGATGCGCGCCACGTCAAAGGCAGCGGCAACGTGTTCGTCGATCTTGGCTTCGACCCGGCCGAGGCCGAAGTCATGAAACTGCGTGCGGAAGTGATGATCCGCATCGAGCGGTTGGTGAAGGCGAAAGGCTGGACGCAAGCCGAGGCCGCGCGGCGGTTGGGTGTGACCCAACCGCGCATTTCCCGCCTGCTCAAGGGCAAGTGGGAAGACTTCAGCCTCGACATGTTGCTGACCCTCGCCACGCGTGCGGGGTTGAAGCCCAGCCTGCGTTTGGCCGCGTAGGCCGGGCCGTGAAGACGTGTTCGAACATCGACGCAGCATGTGGAGTCAGGCGTGCAGGATCTGTTTCCCGAGTCGTTCCATCCCGAGGCGTTGCGGGACGACATCCTGCCGTACCTGCGTCCCGTCTTCTTTGCCCTCTATCCTGCGGATGAGGACCAGCCGCGCGTCGCTGAGTGGCAGAAGCGGCTTTGTGCAGGCCTGTCGTCTGCCATCGCACCGCGGCCCGTTGAATTGCTGCACGTCAGCGTTGCCGCTTGTGGTCGCCCTGGTCGCAAACGGCAGTCCTTGCGGGACGCTTTGCAAGAAGCCGCCCGGCACTTTTCCTCTCGACCTTTCGACTTGGTGTTCGAAACCACCGCGCGCTTCAGTCAGGATAATCGTGCGTTCGTGGCGATCGCCGATGAAGCGAGCCAACGGCGAGTCCACGGACTGCGAATGGCGTTGGCGGATGCCCAGCGCTGGGCGGGGTTGTTGGGTTCTCGCGGCAGTCAAGTTGCGCACCTGACGCTCGGCTATGGAAACGATTTGCCTGAAGAGCGCCGGTCGATCGCGCCATTCCGCTTCCACGTGGGCGCGGTCGATCTGGTGATGAGCAACACCGGTCATTCCGAACACGTCCGGCTGGATCGTTGGTTGTTTCGGCAGCGTTGATGCCTTTTCCCTCTTTTCAGGTACGGTTGGCACCAATCCTGCACGTCTGGAGCGGGCCACGCTGAACCCGAACGATGACCACGACACTTCCCCCATTGACTGAGGTGCTCGACCTCATGCCCGATGCGGTGTGCGTCGTCGATCCCGAGGGGCGTCTGCTGTTCGTCAACGCGAGCTTCCAACGCATCTTCGGCTATGCGCCGGAAGAAGTGCTGGGCAGGCAGATCTTCAGCCTGGTCCACCCGGATGACCTGGAAGCGACGACCGAGCAGGCTGAACGGGTGATGGCAGGCGAGTTGCAGCGCCATTTCCGCAATCGCTATGTCCACAAGGACGGGCACACCGTCGATATCCAGTGGTCGGCGCGCTGGTTGCCGGAGCATCGCGTGCGCATCGGAGTCGGCCACGAAGTCACCGACCTGCGACGCGCAGAGCGCGAGCTCGAGCACCGCGCCAACCACGATTCATTGACGGGACTCGTCAATCGGGGCCGCCTGCGGGCGGAATTGCAAGCCGCGATCGATCGCGCAGCCGACGAGGACGGCGGGCTTGCGCTTTTGTACATCGACCTCGACGGTTTCAAGCGTGTCAACGATCGTGCCGGCCACGCCGTCGGCGATCGCCTGCTGCGGGATCTCGCGGGACGCATGCAGCATGCGGTTCGGCAAAACGACCTGGTCGCGCGCGTCGGCGGTGACGAGTTCGTGGTGCTGCTGCCAGATTGCCGCGATGCGCAGGCCGCGCAGGAAGTGGCCGACAGCTTGCGCGCGCGAATCACTGCGCCGTGCCGACTGCCGGAAGGCCTGTTTCAGCTGGATGCGAGCATCGGCGTGGCCACGTTCCCCGCCGACGGGGCCGATGCGGAAACCTTGTTGGCGCACGCCGATGGCGTGATGTACGCCGCCAAGCACGGTGGTTGCTCTCGCGTCGAAAGCGGCGTCGAGGGACTCAAAACCCGCTCGAAAGAGAATTGATTGCCTCCGCCTCCTTGTTGAACAGCGCTCAGTAGCGCGCCGCGGTCAGCGGAGCGTCGGCCCACTGCCATGCGGCGGCCTGCCGCTTCGAGGTTTCGCGCGCGGCGTCGGTTTGCCCGAGTTTTTGTTGCGCTTGCGCCAGGCCATACAGCGACCAGCCGTTGAGCGGGTAGGTTTTCAGGTCCTGGTTGAACGCTTCCGCCGCGCCTTGGACGTCGCCCGCTTCGAGCAGCGCGGCGCCAAGATAGGGACGCACCGGCAACGGCCAGTCGGCGGGTTCGTTGTAGGCCAGCGCGTCCTCGGCGGCCGCCGCTTCGCGCAACGCGGCGATCGCCTGCGCGTGCTGGCCTTGCGTGCGCAGCAATTCCCCGCGCAGCAGCGCATCGGCGACGCGCAGGACACCGTCGGCGTGGTTGATGTCGAAGAAGCTCACCTGCGCCATGGCCGGATCGACGGCGATCGCATGCAAGGCGTCGGCATCGTGCGCGGCCTCGGTCATGTCGCCCTTGCGCAGGTGCGCCATGCCGCGGGCGAAGTGACGGATCGCGGCGGGGTACGGCAGTTCCGGCGGTGCGGCGGGGTCGGACAGGATCGCGTCCCAGTCCCCGAAGCGGACTTGCGTGAGCGGCGGCGTGACCACGTATTGCTGCATGAATGCCATGGTCGCCTCACCCATCACGGCACGGTCGGCGCGTTTGGCCGTCTGTTCCGCCCCGTGCAGCGCCAGCCTGCGCGACCCGGTCAGGCTGGCCGTCATGGTGGCGAAGTGCCAGTTGTGCGGGACGTAGCCGAGCGGGTAGACACCATTGCTGCCATGGCAGACCGCCAGGAAATCCTTGTCCGCGGTGGCAGCGGTGAGATTGGTCATGGTCGCATCGTGGTAGCGTCCGACGCGGATGTAGGTGTGCGCGGGCATGTGCACCAGATGGCCGGAACCGGGCGCCAGCTCTGCCAGCGCATCGGCGTAGGGTTCGGCACGCTGAGGGTCGGGCGAGGATTCGGTGGCGTGGATGTAGTAGTGCACCGCGCCGATGTGGCGCGGGTTGCGCGCCAGCACGCGTTCCAGTTCGCCGAGCAGGCGCGGGGTGAACTCGGCCTGCGCGCCGTCCTTTTCCCAGTACGCCCACGGCGACAGATCCATCAGCGCTTCCGCGTACAGGGTCGCCGCATCGTCGTCCTCGGGGAACTGCTCGATCACGCGTGCCATCGCGTCGGCGTAGGCGCGGTCCAGCGGCGCACGATCCTGCGGCGCCGGGTCGGCGTAACGCGCCTGCAGCGCGTGGATCAGCGCGCGGTCGACCGGACGCGCCGTTGCGGCCAGGCTCGCGGCGCGCGCGGCGAACGCGGTGGCGTCCTTCGCATGCGCCGGGTCCATCGGCAGGTTGATGTTCGGCCCCAGCACCAGCGCCTGGCCCCACACGCACATCGCGCATTGCGGATCCAGCCGCGCCGCCTCGGCGAAGGAGCGGCCCGCCGCCTCGTGGTTGAAGCCATAGGCCATGCGCAGGCCCTGGTCGAAATAGCGTTGCGCGGCGGGCACG
>DATFGL010000003.1:0-9933 GCA_035249465.1 Rhodanobacteraceae bacterium
AATTGCAGCAGCTCAATCGAGGCGAACTCGGCGTGGTGATGCACGGCGGCCATGCGCTGGTGTTTGTGCGCGACGTGGCGCTGCAGGCGCAGGCGATCGCTCCGGAAGCCGTGGCATTGCTGGTCGATCCTTCCGCGCCGGCGGCAGACGACGGCGTTCCCGATGACCTGATGTGGTGACGGGCACGCACGCTTGATCTTCATCGTTCTCAGCGTGGTGTGCAGCGTGGTGGTTTCGGTACTGCTGAAGCTCGCGCCGCGCTGCGACGTCGATGTGCGCCAGGCGATCGCCGGGAACTACCTGGTGGCGATGCTGCTTACCGCCGTGCTGCTCGATCCGCATCCGTCATTGCTGGAACTGCCGGTGGCGCATCCCGCGTGGTGGGTGTTGGCCGCGCTCGGCGTGCTGTTGCCCTCGATGTTCGTGGTGCTGGCGTATTCGGTGCGGCGGGTCGGCGTGGTCGTGACCGATGCCGCGCAGCGGCTGTCGTTGCTGTTGCCGTTGCTGGCCGCGTTCACCTTGTTCGGCGAAGCGTTTTCCTGGCACAAAGGTGCCGGCATGGCCATCGGGCTGATCGCGATTGCGTGCATCGTGCTGCGTGAGCGCGGCGGCGGTGCGCGAGCGACAGCCCCGGGCGGGTGGTGGTGGCCGCTGGTCGTGTTCGCAGGTATGGGCGTCATCGACATCCTGTTCAAACGCGTCGCACAACTGACTGGGGTGCCGTTTGCGGATGTATTGCTGGCGACCTTCGTGCTGGCGTTCGTGTTGGCGATGCTCGCGATCGTCTGGCTTTATGCAAGCGGACGCGCGCGCTGGAACTGGCGCAATGCCGGCGGCGCGTTGCTGCTAGGCGTATTCAACTTCGGCAACATCCTGTTCTACGTGCAGGCGCATCGCCACCTCGCGCATGATCCGGCGCTGGTGTTTTCCGCCATGAACATCGGCGTGATCGTGCTGGCTGCGATCGTTGGCATGTGGTGGCTCGGCGAGCGCCTCGGGCGGCTCAATCGCGTCGGCCTCGTACTCGCGATCGCCGCAGTGCTGGTGCTGGCGACGGCTTGAAGGATTCCGCTCAGTTGGTCGATGCGGCGAGCGCCGGATTGAACCAGCCCTGCTTGGGTGCGAAGCGTGTGCCGTGCGTTTGTGCCAGCGCTTCCAGTTTTTCGCGCAGCACGCCCGCGCCGGTCGAGCGGATGTACTGGATCGGACCACCGCGGAACGGCGCGAAACCGGTGCCGAAGATCACGCCGGCATCCAGCAGGTCGGCGTCCGCGACCACGCCGTCGTGCAGGCACGAGACGGCTTCGTTGAGCATCGGCAATATCAGGCGGTCTTCGAGGTCATTCGGTGCGCGATAGCCGGCATCGACTTTCGGTTTCTCGGGCCTGCCGTCCTTCCAGACGTAGAAACCCTGGCCATTCTTCTTGCCGCGCTTGCCGCCCTCGACCTTGTCGGCGATGCCGGTGGGAAGCTCCAATCCGAGGAACGGACCGAGTTCCTTGCCAACCGACAACGCGACATCCAGTCCCACGGTATCGATGAGTTCGATCGGTCCCATCGGCATGCCGAAGCGTTTACCTGCGCGATCGATCACCGGGTCGGGGATGCCCTCGGTGTGGCAGCGCACCGCTTCCAGAAGATACGGGACCAGGATGCGGTTGACCAGGAACCCCGGCGTGCCCTTGACCGGCAGCGGCAGCTTGCCGAGGGCCTTCACCCACGCCCAGGCACGTTTTTCGAGCGAGGAATCGAGCGCGTCGTGGCGCACCACTTCGACCAGCGGCATCTGCGCGACCGGGTTGAAGAAGTGCAGGCCGAGGAACCGCCGCGGTTCCGCGAATGCGACGCGCAATTCATCCAGCGGAATCGACGACGTGTTGGTGGCGATCAAGGCGTCGTGCGCGATCTTTGGTTCGAGTCTGCGATACACCGCTTCCTTCGCTTCCGGATTTTCGTAGATGGCCTCGATCGCGAGTTGCGAGGACGCGATGCCCGCGCCTTCGACATCCGGCGTGAGGCGCGCTTCGACCGGTTCGACGCGTTCGCGCGTTTTCAGTTTCTTCTCGAACAACTTGTGCGCGCGTGAAAGGGCCGGTTCGATGAACTTCATTTCGCGGTCCTGCAGCGTCACCTCGAACCCGCGCAGCGCGCTCCACGCGGCGATGTCGCCACCCATCACGCCGGCGCCGACCACGTGCACGTGGCGGATGCCGTGCGGGGTGTTGCCCGCGAGCCCGCGCATGCGTTCGCGCAGGAAGAAGATGCGTATGAGGTTGTGCGCGGTCGGCGTTCCGCTGAGTTTCGCGACCGAGCGCGCTTCGAGCCGCAGGCGTTGTCGGATGCTGCCGCCGCCGCGGCGCCAGACTTCGATCAACGCGAATGGCGCAGGGTAGTGTTTGGGCGGTGCCTTGGCTGCGGCCTGTTTGCGCACGATCGGAGCGAGGATTTGCCGTGCCGGCCAGCAGTTGGACCACCATGCGAGGGTGCGTCGTGCGAACGGTCGCGTGACCGGATGCAGCGCAAGTTTCTTCGCCTCGTCGATCAGCTTGTCGGGTGCGGCCAGCCGGTCGACCAGGCCTTCCACGAGCGCGCGTTCGGCCGATGAAGTGCGCCCGGTCAGCATCATCGCAAGTGCCTTGGGCGCGCCGATCAGACGCGGCAGGCGCGCCGTACCGCCCCAGCCCGGATGGATGCCGAGCTGCACTTCCGGCAATGCAATGCGGGTTTCCGGCGCGCGCGCGGCGACGCGCATCCTGCACGCCAGGGCAAGCTCGGTGCCGCCGCCCATGCAGGTGCCATGGAGCGCGGCGACGGTCGGCATCGTCAAGTGCGCCATGCGTTCGAACACGCGCTGGCCGTTTTCGATTTCCTCGCGCACCGTGCCCTGGCGTTCGTAGCCCTCGAATTCCTTCAGGTCCGCGCCGACCGCGAAACCGGATGGTTTGCCGGAATGGATCACCACCGCGGTAGGCCGTTCGATGGCGATGCGTTCCAGCATCGCGTCAAGTTCGTCCAGCAGCGCGCGTGACAAGGCGTTCACATTGCTGCCGCTACGATCCATGGTCAGCGTCAGCACGCCGTCGGTGTCTTGTGCAACCTTCCAGTGGCTGAGCCGCAGACCCTCGAACACGTCGTACTCCTGCTTGCGACCGAACGGGCATCATCGGCCGGCCGGAGGGTGCGGTCAACGCCCGGGCAGCCTGGGGCGTTTACCCGTCGGCCCTGCCACCGGTTACGCTTGATCCGGCAGGGGACCGACCCAACCCTATGCAACGAACGATTTCAAGGATTGCGGGATGGCCAACTCGCCTGAACTTTCGCGCCAGGGGCGCGGTCATACCGGTGCGCATGTTGCGTCCGGTGCCGTAGGGAGTGCCGCCCGCATGGGCGATGTGGAAACCGATCGTGCTCTGGTCGAGCGCGTGCGCAAAGGCGACAACAAGGCCTTCGACCTGCTGGTTCGCAAATACCAGCACAAGATCATCGGCCTGGTGTCGAGGTATGTGCGTGACTGGAGCGAATGCGAGGATGTTGCACAGGAAGCCTTCATCCGCGCCTATCGGGCGATCGGTGCCTTCCGTGGTGACAGCGCTTTTTATACGTGGATGTACAAGATCGCCGTGAACACAGCCAAGAACCACTTGGTCGCCCAGGGCCGCCGCCCGCCCGCCGAGGACATCGATGCCGACACCGCCGTGCAGTTCGACGCCGGCGCGCGCCTCCGCGACGAAGCTACCCCCGAACACGAGCTGGCCCGCCACGAAATTGAACAAACGGTGTTCGCCACGGTCGAAAAGCTGCCCGAAGAGCTGCGCGACGCGATTACCCTGCGCGAGGTCGATGGCCTGTCCTACGAGGAAATCGCCGAACGCATGGACTGCCCGATCGGGACGGTGCGTTCGCGCATCTTCCGGGCGCGCGAAGCGATCGACGAAAAACTGCGGCCGCTGCTTTCGAATGAAGATGCCTGATTTGTTGAACCGTGCTGCAAGAGGTGCAAGGTAATGGATCCGACCAGCCGCGAAGACCTTTCCGCCCTGATGGACGGTGAATTGGCCGCAGAGCCGACCCGTTTCCTGCTGCGGCGCCTCGACCACGATCCCGAGCTTGGCGCGACCTGGTCGCGCTGGCATCTGATCCGCGCGTGCCTCGTTTCCGATTCGGCACGCATGTCGGCGCCTCAACGCGACAACGATTTCGCTTCACGCGTCGCCGCCGCGGTCCAGGTGGAAGCGGCGCCGCGCATGCGTCAGCGGCACTGGTCACGTTACATGGGCGGCGGCGCCATTGCCGCGGGCGTGGCCGTAGCCGCGCTGATGTTGAACACCCCGAATCCCCGTGTGGGCGCACCGGCGACGGTCACGCAGTCCAGCACCGCGCCTGCTCCGGCAGCGGCAACTGCGCTGGCCGAAGCCGCGCCTGCGGGGAACCAGGTCACGCCGCCGTGGCTGTTGTCACGCCAGCCGACGGCACTCCCCATCCAGCCCGCGTCCGCCAACGTGGTGTACGGCACCGGCTTGATGCAGCCCGATTACCTGCGGCGCGCCACATATGCGCGAGATGCCGCGTTGCCGTTGATGCCCTCGTTCCAGGCCGGCCAATCCGAGTTGCCGTTCTCGATCGTGCTGCTTCCGGAATCGCCGCCGGCCAGCAGTTCCGCTGCCCGGCACTGATCCATCGGCCGCCGCGCGTTGCACGGCAGGCCGGATCGCGCCAATCGTTGTTTCGCGGACGCGCGCCGCACCTCTTGTTTTGCGCCGCGCCCGGTTTGGGCAGCGCGCGTGTGCGTGCATGCCGGACACGGCATCCTGTTTTGCAAATCACATGAAGGAGAACACCATGTTGAAACGGGCGAGGCGGATAGCCGCCGTATTCGTTCTGTTGTGTTTTTCCGGTGCGGGCGTGGGGCTGGCGGCGACGCCGACCGCGGCGCTGCCGGACTTCACCAGCATAGTGCAGAAATACGGGCCCGCGGTGGTGAACGTGGTCGCGCACTACGACCATGCCAGCGAGATGGGCAGCGACAGCCCGGATCAGCAGCAGCAAACCCAGCAACAGCAGATACCGGAAATCTTCCGGCACTTCTTCGGCATGCCGTTCGGGCCGCAGTTCCAGCAACCCGATCGTGGCGGCGAGTCGCTGGGTTCGGGTTTCATCATCTCGTCCGACGGTTACATCCTCACCAACCGCCACGTGGTGGCCAACGCCGACACGGTGAAGGTGCACCTTTCCGACCACCGCACTTTTGCGGCCAAGGTCATCGGCACCGACAAGGGCTACGACATCGCGTTGCTGAAGATCGATGCCACCAACCTGCCGACGGTGCAGATCGGCAATTCCAATGCCCTGCAGCCCGGGCAGTGGGTGGTGGCGATCGGTTCGCCGTACGGGCTCGATCATTCGGTCAGCGCGGGCATCGTCAGCTACGTCGGCCGCAGCCTCGGCAATGACCAGCAGGACGTACCCTTCATCCAGACCGACGTACCGATCAATCGCGGCAACTCGGGGGGGCCCCTGTTCAATCTTGCCGGCCAGGTGGTCGGCATCAACTCGCAGATCTTCTCGACCGACGGCGGTGCGATGGGCCTGTCGTTCTCGATCCCGATCAACCTTGCGATGAACGCGGCGCACCAGCTCAAGACGAAGGGTTACGTCAGGCGCGGGATGCTCGGCGTTGCCGTCCAGAACATCACCGACACGATAGCGAAGGCCCAAGGGCTGAACGGTGCGCAAGGCGCGCTGGTGGCACAGGTCCAGCCCGGCAGCCCCGCGGAGAAGGCCGGCATGA
Source organism: Rhodanobacteraceae bacterium (assembly GCA_035249465.1). Lineage (GTDB taxonomy): Bacteria > Pseudomonadota > Gammaproteobacteria > Xanthomonadales > Rhodanobacteraceae > 66-474. Next base: position 5,789 of record DATFGL010000003.1, read on the forward strand.
AAGTGGGCGACGTCATCACCGCATTCGACGGTCACAAGATTTACGATTCGTCCGAATTGCCGCCGCTGGTCGCGATGACCGCGCCGGGCACCGATGCGAGCGTGGCCATCCTGCGCAACGGCAAGCCGGTGACCGTCAAGGTCAAGGTCGGCGAGATGCCGCGCAACGGCCTGTCGCAGCAATACCTCGCCAATGCGCCGGCAGCCGCCAGCGGCAGCAGTCTACTGGGCCTCAAGGTGCAGGACATCACGTCCAGCATCCGCCAGCAGCTCGGTTACAACGGCAAGGGCGGCGTCGTGATCACCGACGTGGAAGGGCCGGCCGCACAGGCCAACCTGCAACCTGGCGACGTGATCCTGCGCGTCGGCAACCAGCCGGTGAACAACGTTGCCGGGTTCCGCCGTGATACCGCCAGCGTGAAACCGGGCGACACGGTGCTGCTGCTGGTTTCGCACCAGGGCCAGAACCTGTTCATCGCGGTCAGCGTGCCGGCGAAGTAAGGCGCGCTCGTCTCGCCGGAATCCGAAAGCGAAGGGCGTGTTCGCGGGATTGCCTTCCCTCTACTCCGGGCATCCCGCCCTCCGCCCTCCGGGCTGCCTTCGGTGTTCTGGCGTGTTCCCGACGCGCGAGTGGTGACTTTCTCTTGGTGGCCAGGAGAAAGTCACCCGGCCACTCGGGAGCCGGACGGAAACAGACATGGACGTCGTTCAGTCCCGCGACGATCGAAACGCGTGCGTGTCGAGCGTTGTGGTCAGTAGAGCAACCGCGTCCGGATGGTTCCCGGAATCGTCGCGAGTTGTTCGCGCAAAGTTTCCGATTGGGCGACCGGTGCCGACACGTCGATCACCACGTAGCCGAGGTCGCCATCGGTCTGCAGGTGCTGGCCGTTGATGTTGGCACCACCTTGCGAGAACACTTCGTTGATGCGCGACAGCACGCCGGGCACGTTGTGGTGGATGTGCAACAGACGGCGGCTGCCGGCGTGCTCGGGCAGGTTGACTTCCGGGAAATTGACGGCTGAAAGCGTCGATCCGTTGTCGCTGTAGCGAACCAGTTTCGACGCGACTTCGGTGCCGATGTTGAGCTGCGCCTCCTGGGTGCTGCCGCCGACGTGCGGGGTCAGCAGCACGTTGTCGAATTCGCGCAAGGGTGAACGGAATTCCTCGTCGTGGCCTTTGGGCTCCTTCGGGAAAACGTCCACGGCCGCGCCGGCAAGGTGGTGGTCGCGCAAAGCCGCAGCCAGTGCATCGATGTCCACCACGTTGCCGCGCGAGGCGTTGATCAGCATCGCGCCGCGGCGCATGCGGGCGATCTCCGCGGCGCCGATCATGCCCGCCGTCTCAGGGGTTTGTGGCACGTGCAGCGTCACGATGTCGCAGCGCGCCAGCAGATCGTCGAGATCGCGCGCCGGCGCGGCGTTGCCGAGCGCGAGCTTGGCCTCGACGTCGTGGAACAGCACGTGCATGCCCAGCGATTCGGCCAGCACGCCGACTTGCGTGCCGATGTGGCCATAGCCGACGATTCCCAGTGTCTTGCCGCGCACTTCGAAGCTGCCTTCGGCGGATTTCGCCCAGCCACCGCGATGGCATTCGGCGTTGCGTTCCGGTACACGGCGCATCAGCAGGATGGTCTCGGCGACCACCAGCTCGGCGACGCTGCGGGTGTTCGAATAGGGCGCGTTGAACACCGGCACGCCCAACTCGCGTGTCTGACGCAGGTCCACCTGGTTGGTACCGATGCAGAAGCATCCGACCGCGAGAAGCCGGCGCGTGTGCGCGATGGCTTCGGCGTCCATCTGCGTGCGCGAGCGCAGTCCGACGATGTGCGCGTCGGTGATCGCCTTGAACAGTTCGGCGCGCGGCAGTGCTTTTTCGTGATGCTCGATGTGGCTGTAACCGGCGGCGTGGAAGGCTTCCACCGCACTCGGATGGATGCCCTCCAGCAACACGATCTTGACGTCCTTCTTGGGGAATGAGGTCTTCATGGGGCCGGCGCGTTCGCGGACTGGGGTGCTAGGCTAACGGGGTTCAATCTTCCAGCGAAATGCCGCGAATGGACATGCCCAGCAACCGCCGGGGGCTCTACCCCGAGGTCGAACCGTTCGACAGCGGTTTGTTGCGGGTGTCGGATCTGCACACGCTGTATTACGAACAGTGCGGCAATCCGCACGGCAAGCCGGCGGTGTTCCTGCACGGTGGTCCCGGTGCGGGTTGCAACGCCAGGTGCCGCAGGTTCTTCGATCCCAGGTTGTACCGCATCGTGCTGTTCGACCAGCGTGGTTGCGGGCGTTCCACGCCACATGCGGAATTGCGCGGGAACACCACCTGGGATCTGGTCGCCGACATCGAGCGCCTGCGCGAGCACCTGCGCATCGACCGCTGGCAGGTGTTCGGCGGTTCGTGGGGCTCCACGCTGGCGCTGGCTTACGCGGAAACGCATCCCGAACGCGTGACCGAGCTGGTGCTGCGCGGCATCTTCATGTTGCGGCGCGCGGAGCTGGAGTGGTTCTACCAGAAGGGCTGCGACATGCTGTATCCGGACGCGTGGGAAAAATACCTCGCGGCGATTCCGGAAGCCGAGCGCGGCGATCTGATCATGGCGTACCACAAGCGCCTGACCTCCGCGGATACCCCGACGCGCCTGGCTGCCGCCCGCGCCTGGTCGGTTTGGGAGGCGTCGACGAGCTTCCTGTTCCAGAACGACGGCTACATCGCCGCCAGTGCCGGTGACGAATTCGCGCTGGCCTTCGCGGGCATCGAGAACCACTACTTCGTGAATCGCGGCTTCTTCGATCACGACGACCAGTTGTTGCGCGACGCCCATCGTCTGCAGGGCATTCCCGCAGTGATCGTGCAGGGCCGCTACGACGTGGTGTGTCCGGTCCGAAGCGCGTGGGACCTGCACCGCGCATGGCCGGGAGCCGACCTGCGCATCGTGGCCGACGCGGGCCACTCCGCGTTCGAGCCGGGCAATACGCACGAGTTGATCTGCGCGACCGATCGCTTTCGCGAACGCGCGGTCTGAGTTCTGCCGCGTGCGTTTCACCGGACTGCCCGCCGTCGTGCGCGCGCGGCGGTGGACTGCCCGTGCAGCCGCGGCTCGGGTATCCTTGCGCGCATCATGTTCGTACTGAAATTGCTGAAACAGTGGCCCGCCGTGATCGCAGCTTCCGCATTGCTGGCAGGGTGCGCGTCGAATCCGGCGCCGGTGGCCAACTACTCCTTTGGAGGCAGTAGCCCACCCGCGGCCGCATCGACGGTGGCACAACCCGCGGCGAGCAGCGGCGGGGTCCAGACCTACGGCCTCGGCGGCCATGCCAACGGAACGGTCGGTGCGTCCGGCTACACGGTGGCGCATGGCGACACGCTTTACAGCATCGCGTTCGCCAATGGCGTGGACGTACGCCAGCTGGCGGCGCTCAACGGCATCCCCCCGCCCTACGTGATCCATCCGGGGCAGGTACTCAAGCTCAAACCGTCGGCCTCCGAGAACATCGCGGCCGGTACCGCGGTGGCAAATAACGTCGCACCTGTTCCGGCCGCTCCGCAACCCGTGACGCCAGCGCCCGCCACGGCGCGGCCTTCCGCGCCCGTGTTCGGCCCGGTCACCACGCAGTCCATGGCCGGAAACGGTGTCGCGCCCGCGGAGTCGGAATCGATTGCTGCGGCAGCGGCATCATCCGTGGCCGCGCCGATTGCGAGTGTCACATCGCCGCCCGTACAGGCGCCTGTCGTCGCGCCGCAGGCCGCGCCTCCGACCCCGCCGCCGGGCGCGACCCGCAGTGCCGGTGGCATCACCTGGCAGTGGCCGGCGAGCGGCAAGGTCATCGGCGGATTCCAGGCCGGTGGTGGCGGCGACGGAGCCGGGCTCAACATCGCGGGCAACATGGGCGACCCGGTACGCGCGGCGGCGGCGGGCACGGTGGTGTACAGCGGCAACGGTCTGATCGGCTACGGCGAGCTGATCATCATCAAACACAACGACACCTTCCTGTCCGCGTACGGCCACAACAGCAAGCGGCTGGTGAAGGAAGGCGAACACGTCAGTGCGGGGCAGGAGATCGCGCTGATGGGCGCGTCGGGCGCGCCGCTCGTGGAACTGCACTTCGAGATCCGCAAGGACGGCAAGCCGGTGGATCCGTTGGG
>DATFGL010000004.1:0-2549 GCA_035249465.1 Rhodanobacteraceae bacterium
TCACCAATACGCGTTTCCAGGGCGCGGGCGTCACGCTGGCCGGACGGCTGGTGTTGCCCAAGGGCAACGCTCGCGTGCCGATCGTGGTGCTGATACATGGTTCGGAACATGAATCCGCACTCGATTTTTATTCCCTGCAGCGGATGTTTCCCGCTGCCGGCATCGGCGTGTTCGTGTATGACAAACGCGGCACCGGCGCATCGGGCGGTACGTACACGCAAAATTACCTGTTGCTCGCCGACGATGCGATCGCCGCGGTCGGCGAAGCGAAGCACCTGGCGGGTCCGCGCACCGGCCGCATCGGCTATCAGGGCGGCAGCCAGGGCGGCTGGGTGGCGCCGCTGGCCGCGAAGATTTCGCCGGTGGATTTCGTGATCGTCGGTTTCGGGCTCGCGGTGTCGCCGCTGGACGAAGACCGCGAGGCGATCGCCTACGACATGCAGCGCCAGGGCTACGGTGCGGACGTGATGGCCAGGGCGATGCAGGTTGCCGATGCGTCCGCCGCGATCATGCTCAGCGATTTCCGCAGCGGCTACGACGAACTGGATGCGCTCAAAAAGCAGTACGGCAAGGAACCGTGGTTCAAGCACGTACATGGCGACATCACCTGGGCGCTGCTGGCGTGGCCGGCCGAGGAGTTGAAACAGAAGGGTCCGGTGTTGTTCGCCGGCGTCCCGCTCCAGTACGACCCTATGCCGGTGCTGCGGAACCTCGATACGCCGCAGCTCTGGATCCTCGGCGGCGAAGATGCCGATGCGCCGAGCGCGGAAACCATCAAGCGCCTGCGTGGACTCCAGCAATCGGGGCGGCCGATCACGCTGGCCGTTTATCCGCACGCCGAGCACGGCATGTACGAGTTCGAGACCAACCCGGACGGCACGCGCGTCGACACCCGCAACCCGGATGGCTATTTCGCGATGATGCGCGACTTCATCCTGTCCGGGAATTTGCAGGGCAGCTACGGAAACGCCGTGCTGCACGATGCCGTGACCAAGACCTCCGGGCACGCAAACGACTGATCCGTCGCGAATGCGACGGATCAGCGCACGCCGTCCGATCCGCGATCGGGAAACGCGTCGTCCGGCAGCGCGAGGAACGCGAAGCAGGGCGTGCCATGGCCCCGCCAGGTTGCGCAAGCGTCTTCCAGAAGGTCGCACAGCATGTCGAAATCGCTTTCGGAGGCATCGCGCAAATCACCGGCATGGTCGAACAGCCACGCGTAGCCGCCTGCGTTCGGAAGCCATTCGAGATCGCCAAGGCAATCGGCCAGCGCGTCCCAATTGGCGCCGAAGGTTTCGGGAAACGCGAGCGTCTTGGCGATGCGTTGCAGCAGATCGTGCTTGTCGCGGCAACCGGCAAGACTGATGCGCCGTACCAGATGGCCTTCCGCGTGGGCGGCCGCATCGAGCGTATCCAGGTCGCTCTCGCCGACCAGATACGCGCCGTCTTGTTCTGCATTCGCGAAGTCGATGGTGCCCGTCATCGCGACACCGTGAATTCGCGGAAACTGCGGTAATGGTCGCCGGTGTAGTAGTACGCGACCGGCGGATTGCCGCCGGTGATGATGCGGCGCGCGCCGCGGTCATGCGCGCCGGGCGTTTCCACCGTGTACTCGTGGTAGTAGCCGCGGGGCTCGGCGGGGAGCAGATGTTCGTAGTTGCCGAACACCACGCCGTCCTGCCGGTGCCGGAAGGGGCCGCCGCTCGCGATCAGCGCCAGCGTGTGGCGTGCTTCCGGGGGCAGAAAGGCGGCAAGTTGCGCGGAAGACGCGGTGTTTGATTCCGGCTGGTCCGCGGGTGCCGCGATGGGTGGCGAGGCGGCAGGTCGCGTGACCGTCGCATGGCGCTGCGTGTACAGGTAGCCGACCACCAATGCCAGCACGAGCAGGGGCAGCAGCGTTTTCCAGGTGCGTTGCATCAGTTCGCTCCGTGTTCCGCCAGCATCGTGGCGATCGCGTCGAGATCGGATTGCGGGGAAGGCTGGATGTTGCGGCCGAAGTCATCGGTCGGCCGCTGGTAACGATTCAGCAGCAGCGAAAACGCAAGCCGCCCGCCTGCCGCGTCGGTGACGAAGCCCGAAAGCGTGTAGACGTGCGTCAGCGTGCCGGTCTTGGCTTGCACGTTGTCGGTGGCAGCGCTGCCGCGCATGCGGTATTCGAGGGTGCCGTCGATCCCCGCGACGGGCAGCGCATCACGCAGCACGTTCGCGAAAGGTTGCCGTGCGATCCATGCCAGCAGCTTGACGGTTGCGGCCGGAGTCACCAGGTCTTCACGCGAGAGTCCAGAACCCTCGTTGAACATCGCCTCGCTGCGGCCGATGCCGATCCGGCCAAGGAATGCGCGCATCGCGCACGATCCCCATTCCGCACTGGTCTGGGGTGGCTCGGCACGATCCGCGCACACCCCGGTACGCGCGGTCGTGACGCCAACCTGTTGCAACAGCATCTGCGCGTAGCGGTTGTCGGAGTGCTTCAGCATGTGCACGAGGAGTTGCGACAGCGGCGGTGAAGCGATGCTGGCGATTTCCGTCGGATTGTTGGCCAATGCGGC
>DATFGL010000005.1:0-22059 GCA_035249465.1 Rhodanobacteraceae bacterium
CGGTGCCAATCTCGGCGGATTCGATCAGGTGGATTTCGCACGCGCGCCCCAACCCGCGCGCCAGCAACGCCGCCGCCATCCAGCCGGCGGTGCCGCCGCCCACGATCACCACGCGCCTGATCGCGGATTCGTTCATGCCGGAAGCATACGCCCATCACGACGCTGGCAATGCCGCGAAGGCAACGGCTGGCAAACGTCGGTGGCAGAACTTGCGTCCTGCCACCGGGGTACGACGAACACCTGCGGCGCCCCAACCGTCAGAAGAACTTGTACGAGATGCCGACGTCGAACCGGCGCCCGTACCGCTCCCAGAGCTGTGTCTGGCGCGGGTCGTTATTCTGGAACGTGGAGAAAATCTTGTTCGACAGGTTCGAGCCCTGTGCGATCAAGGTCAGGTTCTTGAAAAGCCCGCTCTGGAAGGTGTAGCTCACCTGCGCATCGTAGGTGCTGCCGCCCCTCAGGTACTGCTCGATACGGGAGGCGCTGATGCCGGACACCTCGCCGAGGAAGTTGGAGCGGTAGCTGTCGCTGACACGCGCCGCGAAGCCATTGTGCTCGTAGTAGATCGTGGCGTCGGCGACCCACTTGGACAATCCGGGCACCGTGACCGGGGTGGGATTGTCGCCAAAGACAATCGAACTCGAGGTGCGATCGGCGGTGAGGATGATGCCGAAACCGTTCAAAGCGTGGCTGAACACGCCGAAAGGCAGGTTGAGCGTGGCCTGCAGGCCCTTCACATTGCCCTTGCCGTCATTGGTCGGTCCGGAAACGATACCGAATGGCGTGCCCAGTTGGGCCTGTTGCGTGGCATTGAGGTAGGACGGGATGAACGCGCTGAAGTCGTACAGGTAGGCGGCGTTCGGATCGATGTAGTCGTACAGCTTGAGGTAATACGCGGACAGGGCGAAATAGCCACCACCGCCCAGACAAAGGGCAGAGTTTTTCGCATCGCTGGAATTGCACTGGTACCCGGCACCACCCGAGAAGTAGTGCTCATAGCTTACGTTGTAGTTCTCGGACATCGTTGGCAGCAACGCGGCGTTACCGCCGTTGGCGCTAAAGTACGAAGTGTTGGGATCGGTGGATGCCAGATGCGTGATGTTGCCGCCGACGTTCAATCCCGCATTCATCTGGTCCATGCGCGGCTGGGCCATGGTGCGGGCGGCGCTGACGCGCAGGTCGTCGTTCTGCGTGAAGCCGAAGATCAGGTTCATGCTCGGCAAGTACCGCGTGTAATCGGTACCCCCGGTGACGGGAATCAACTGGGTGTGGCCGCCGGTGAGCGCGCTGCCCGGCGCTACGCGCTGCCCGTCCGAAGTCTGGCTGGTCTGGTTGATTTGCAGGCCAAAATTGCCGCGCAGCGAGACCGAACCCAGTTGCGTGTCGAGATTGAACTGCAGGTAGGGATTGAGATCGTCCTCGTGCACCCTCCAGTTCGGCGGGAACGGCAACGACGACTGGAAGGTTGGCACCTGGACGAGCCTACCGTTGTCGATCAAGGTGAACGGGTTGTAGCAAAGTTCAGAGCCCATCCCCATCCACGCCAGCGGATCGCAGGCGCTGCCCGAGAACGGGGCCGTCAAAACCGGAGTGTTGGTAGGCGAAAAGAACCCGCCGCCCAGGGTAAGGAAATACTGATCGACGTTGTAGGTCTTGTTGCGCGTGGTCTTGGACAGGCCGAAATCCATGCTGGAGAACGGGCCGCTCAGGAAGTCGCGCTCGACGTTGAAACGCAGGTTGTAGAGGTAGTCGACCGTGCGCGGCGCATTGATGAAGCCGGCCTGCACCACGTTGTTGCCGGCGCCCCAGCCCTGCGGATCGGTCAAGACCACGCCGTTGGTGTAATCGAGCGAGGGCGTGGCGTAGAGCATGTCGTCACCGAGCTCGGAAAAGGCGAAGCTGCCGGGTTGGCCACGCGTTCCGTTCGCCGAATCGAAATAGCCGGTGCCGGAATAGCTTTCCAGGTTCACGTCGTGGCGAGTGGCACGCGAGTAGTTGACGTCGAAGTCGGCCGACCATTCATCGCTCAAATGGAACTTGTTGTCCCAGTTGAAGTTGTAGACCTTGGCATGGGTACTGTTGAAATCGTTGCGGATCACCGGGTTGATGTTTTCGTAGGTACCGCTCTGCACGAAGCCGTTGACCACGTTGCCGGGAACCAGCGTCGGGCCGGGCTTGATGAAGCCGTTGCCCCACCACAGCGGAAGTTCCATGCCCTTGGCCTGCTGGGTTTCCCAGAAATTGTCGTAGGTCATGTCCACCGTGCCGGTGTAGTACTTGCTCGGCCGCCATTGCACGGTGGCCAGCAGACCGTTGCGCTTCATGGAGTCGCTGATGCCGTAATTCTTCGAGCCGCCGACCACATAATCGCCATTGGCGTCGGTCGGATAGCCCCAGGGCGCCTGGTGCTCGATCTGCGAAGGGTTGTTCTCAAGATCCACGCCCAAGGTGACACCCAGGGTGTGGTCGGCGAACTGGTCGACCCAAACGCCGTTGACGTTGTAGCCCTTGTTGCTGACACCGGGACCATCCGCGAGTTGCGACATGCCGTTCCAGATGTAATGGGCGTTGATCGCGGCTTCGGGGCCGGCCTTGTCCAGCGGACGGATGGTGTGCATGTCCACGGTGCCGGAGAGACCCTGGCCGAGCAAGTTCGCCTCCGGGCTCAGGTGCACCACCACGTTGTCGAACCAGCTCGACGGATACTGGTCGAACGCCACGTCACGGTTGTTGTTGGTGCTGACCTGTTCTCCTCCATTGATCAACGCAGTCGAGAAATCCGGGCCGAGACCGTGGATGCTGAGCACCTGCGGACGACCATCGACTGTCTGCACCCCGATGCCGGGCAAACGCCCCAGGGCATCGGCGATGCTGATGCCGGGCAGTTTGCCGATCTGCTCGGCGGAAACCGCCTCGACGATCGTGTTGGCGTTGCGTTTCAGTGCGGTCGAGTTCTCGATACTGCTGATGTAGCCATTGACCTGCACCGCTTGTAATTTGGTGTACTGCTGCTTCGCAGCCTCCTTCTTCTTGGTCTGTTTTTTGGAGCCCTTCTGGACAGTCGGCTGGGTATCTCCAGTGGTGGACTGGTTTGTCTGCGTTTGGGCTTGGTCCTGCGCGCCACTAGCGGGTGCGCTGGCGGCGAAGGCGACGTTGGCGCAGGTGGCCAGTCCGATGCCAGCGGAGATCAGTGCCAGCGTCATCATGTTGCGTTTCAGTTGCATCGTGTCATCCCCAGTCGTGATCGTCATTGTGCGTGGCGCGGCCGACGCCGCGTGCAGGCCCGTGCTCGCGGCGCGGGTGTGATCCGGATGGTAGGAGTCCGGTTTCGCGGCGGACGCGCGGCGCATACGTATTCATGCCGCGAACATCGCGCGCGTGTTGCGACGCAACACCGCCGCCGTGGACGCGCCCGCGCCACGTGAGGACTGCGCAAGAATCCAGTCTGCGCAATGAACGACACGCAGGTGCGGTCGACGCGCAGGCAGGCGTGCCGAAGCCGCTTGCATTGCACGTAACGCATCTGCAGCATCCATGAATACGTATGCGCGCGCGGCGGGGTGAATCGCACCAGCCGTTAAGCTGGCCGCCATATTCAGACGCCGCGAACCCACGCGCGCGCATTCAAGGGATTCACCCAATAATGACTGATGCTTGTTGGTGGCGCGGCGCCGTCATCTACCAGATTTACCCGCGCAGCTTTCTCGACACGAGCGGCGACGGCGTGGGCGACCTGCCCGGCATCATCAAGGGGCTCGATTACGTGGCGTCGCTGGGCGTGGATGCGGTGTGGATCGCGCCGTTCTTCAAATCACCAATGGCCGATTTCGGCTACGACATCGCCGATTACCGCGCGGTCGATCCGCTGTTCGGCAGCCTCGACGATTTCGACCGGCTGCTCGAGAAGGCGCACGCGCTGGGCTTGAAGGTGATGATCGACCAGGTACTCAGCCATACCTCGGCCGAGCACGCGTGGTTCCGTGAAAGCCGGCAGAACCGCGGCAACGCCAAAGCCGACTGGTACGTATGGGCCGACCCGCGCGAAGACGGCACCGCGCCCAACAACTGGTTGTCGATTTTCGGCGGTCCCGCGTGGAAGTGGGAGCCGCGCCGCCAACAGTACTACCTGCACAACTTCCTGACCGAACAGCCGGACCTCAACTTCCACAATCCCGATGTACGCGCGGCGATGCTGGACAACCTGCGCTTCTGGCTGGAACGCGGCGTGGACGGATTCCGTCTGGACTCGATCAATTTCTGCTTCCACGACCCGCAATTGCGCGACAACCCGCCCAAACCCAAGGCCCGGCGCAGCGGGCGCGGATTCAGTGCCGACAATCCGTACGCGTACCAGTACCACTATTTCAACAACACGCAGCCGGAAAACCTTGCGTTCCTCGGCGAACTGCGTGCGCTGCTCGACCGTTATCCCGGCGCAACCACGCTCGGGGAAATCGCGTCGGAAGATTCCCTCGCGACGATGGCCGACTACACGGCCAGGCATCGCCTGCACATGGGCTACAGCTTCGAACTGCTGACCGACAACTTCAGCGCCGCCTACATCCGCAACACCGTGCGTGCACTGGAGGCCAGGATGACCGAAGGCTGGCCCTGCTGGGCGATTTCCAACCACGACGTCGAGCGCGTGCTGTCGCGCTGGGGTGGCGATCGCACGTCCGCCGGGATGGCCAATCTGCTGACCGCGATGGTGTGCTCGCTGCGCGGTTCCGTGTGCGTCTATCAGGGCGAGGAGCTGGGCCTGACCGAAGCCGAGCTGCCATTCGAAGCCTTGCAGGATCCCTACGGCATCGCGTTCTGGCCACAGTTCAAGGGACGCGATGGCTGTCGCACGCCGATGCCGTGGACCCCCGGCGCACACGGCGGCTTCACCACCGGTGCGCCATGGCTGCCGGTGCCACAGGAACACCTTGCCCTGGCGGTGTCGCAGCAGGAAGCGAACGACATCTCCACGCTCAACGGCTTCCGCGCCTTCATGCGGTGGCGACACGCGCATCCGGCGCTGCGCACGGGCGCTATCCGCTTTCTGGACACACCGGAACCGGTCCTGGCCTTCACGCGCGAGGCCTCCGGCGAAAACCTGCTGGTCGCCTTCAATCTCTCCGACTCACGGACGGATTTGTCGATCCCTTCGTTGCACGGTGCGCGACTGCTGCACGGGCATGGCTTGCACGAAGGCACGCTCGACGGCGAGCATGTGCGCTTGCCGGCTTACGGTGCGATGTTCGCGTCGCTTGCCGAGGTAATTCACACCGAGTCCAAACCGAACGCCAGCCACGCCGGGGCCGCCCGATGAATCCGTCCGCCGCCAACACCAACGCGTCTCGCCCTGCGAACTTGCGCGTGGTGATGATCGCGGCCGCCGCCGCACTGGGCGGTTTCCTGTTCGGGTTCGACACCGCGGTGATCAATGGCGCGGTGGACGCGCTGCGCCATGCGTTCGGACTCAGCGCAGCATGGACCGGATTCGCGGTGTCCTGCGCACTGCTCGGATCGGCGGCCGGCGCATGGTACGCGGGCCGGCTCGCGGATCGCTTCGGGCGCGTGCGAACGATGCAGGTCGCGGCGGTACTGTTGGCCGCGAGCGGATTGGGTGCGGGATTCGCGGGCTCGGTGGCTGCGTTGATCGCGTGGCGCGTGGTCGGCGGCGTCGGCGTGGGCGTGGCCTCGGTGGTCGCACCGGCGTACATCGCGGAAATTTCACCCGCGTGGATTCGCGGACGCCTGGGTTCGATGCAGCAACTCGCGATCGTGCTCGGCATCTTCATCGCGTTGCTGAGCGACGCGTGGCTGGCCGCCTCGGCAGGCAGCGCGGAACAGACGCTGTGGTTTGGCCTCGGCGCATGGCGCTGGATGTTCCTGGCCGGCGTGATTCCCGCCGCGGTGTATGGGGCGCTCACGCTTGCGGTGCCGGAATCGCCGCGGCATCTGGTCGCGCGCGGCCGTACCACGGAAGCGCTTGCGGTGCTGCGCCAAGTCCTGGCGCTGGATGGTGAACCCGCGCTGCACCGCAAATTGCTCGACATCTCGAAGAGCCTGCAGAGCGAGCACAAGCCGGCATGGCGCGATCTCGTCGGCGGCGGCACGGGCCTGCTGCCGATCGTCTGGGTCGGCATCCTGCTGTCGATGTTCCAGCAATTCGTCGGCATCAACGTGATCTTCTACTACTCGTCGACCTTGTGGCATTCGGTCGGCTTCAGCGAATCCAACGCGTTCGCGATCACGGTGGTCACGTCCATCGTGAACGTGCTGGTGACGCTGGTGGCGATCGCGCTGGTGGACCGGATCGGGCGCAAGCCGCTGCTGGTCATCGGCTCGGCCGGCATGGCCGTCACGCTGGCGCTGATGGCGTGGTGCTTCGCCGAAGCCAGTGGCAGCGGTACGGCCTTGAGCCTGCCCGCGCCGTGGGGGCCGGTCGCGCTGGTTGCCGCCAACCTGTACGTGATCTTCTTCGGGGTGAGCTGGGGGCCGGTGGTGTGGGTGCTGCTGGGCGAGATGTTCCCCAACCGCATCCGCGCGATGGCGCTGGCGGTGGCCGCCGCCGCACAGTGGCTGGCCAATTTCGCGATCACCAGCACCTTCCCGGCGATGGCGCAGTTCAGTCTGCCGTTCTCGTATGGCGTGTACGCGGCGTTCGCGGCGATCTCGCTGCTGTTCGTGCTGAAATTCGTGCGCGAAACCCGAGGCGTGGAGCTGGAGGATATGCCGGGTTGAAGGCGATGGGCTCCGCCCGGCAGCGACGAGCGAATTTGGCTAGCATCGTAGCCCCCGATCGCCCGGTCGCAGGGTCCGAAGGCCGCCATCGCGTGCACAGCAAGAAGCGCATCACGTCGTTCGACATCGCCGAAAAGGCCGGGGTTTCCCAGGCCACGGTGTCGCGCGCGCTGCGCGGCGACCCCTCGGTGAGCGAGGAAACCCGCCGGCGCGTCGAGGCGGCCGCGGCGACGCTCAATTACACGGTGGACAAGAACGCCTCGAACCTGCGCGGCCGGCTCACCGGCACGCTTGCGCTGTTGTTCTTCGAGGATCCCACGCCGGACGATTCACACATCAACCCGTTCTTCCTGTCGATGCTGGGCTCGATCACGCGTGCCTGCGCGCGGCACGGTTACGACCTTCTGATCTCGTTCCAGGAGCTCTCGCGCGATTGGCACGCCGACTTCGCGGAGAGCAAAAAGGCCGATGGCATCATCCTGCTGGGTTATGGCGATTACCTGACCCACACCAGCCGTCTGGAAAAACTGCGCGCGCGCGGTACCAAGCTGGTCAGTTGGGGCGCGGTGATGCCCGACCAGCCCTGCGTCACCATTGGCTGCGACAACTTCAGCGGGGGCCGCAGCATTACCGAGCACCTGCTCGACCAGGGTTGCCGCCGCATCGCCTTCCTCGGCGACGCCTCGCAGCATTTTCCCGAATTCCAGGAACGCTACCGCGGTCATCTGCAAGCCCTGCGCACCCGCGGCATCGTGCCCGACGACGCGCTGCAGGTGGACGCGGAAAGCTCACAGCAAGAAGGACGCCGCGCGACAGAAACCCTGCTCGCGCGCGGCGAACCTTTCGACGCGATCTTCGCCGCCAGTGACCTGATCGCGATCGGCGCGATCGGCGCCTTGTCGGCGCAGGGCATCAGCGTACCGTTCGAGGTCGCCGTGGTCGGCTTCGATGACATACCCATGGCCAGCTTCGTCAATCCGCCACTCACGACCGTGCAGCAGGACACGCAACGCGCGGGCGAGATGCTGGTGGAAAGCTTGCTGCGCCTGATCCACAACGAAACGGTGGAAAGCCGAATGCTGCCGATGAAATTGATGGTGCGGCGATCCAGCCTGTGGCAGGACGTACCTCGCCCCGAACATGCGAACAAGGATTGACGGACGATGCAGAACCTTGCACTGATCGGCGATATCGGCGGCACCAACGCGCGCTTCGCACTCACCGACCTCACGGCCGGCTCACCGCAGATCCTGCAGGAACAAACCTTCACCGACGCCGGCTTCCACAGCCTGGGCGACGCCGCACTGCAGTACCTGGAGGCGACAAACGCCAGGCCTGCGCGCGGCGCGTTGGCGGTCGCGTCGCCGATCGAGGGCGATGACATCACGCTGACCAACCGCGACTGGTCGTTCAATCGCGGCAAGCTGCAACAGGCCCTGGATCTGCAGGGCCTGCAACTCATCAACGATTTCGCGGCGATCGCGTGGGCGGCGCCGCATCTCGCTGCGAGCGATCGCATCGCGATCCACGGCACGCTAGCCACGCCGCCGGCGGGTCCGGTGACATTGATAGGTGCGGGTACCGGGCTGGGCGTCGCGCTGCTGACGGGCTCGACTGAGCAAGGCTGGCACGTGGTGCCCACCGAAGGTGGCCACGCGAGTTTTGCCCCCATCGATGACGAGGAACGCAAGATCGCCGCGTGGCTGCGCGTCCGCCATGGACGCGTTTCAACGGAGCGCCTGCTGAGCGGCCATGGATTGTCGAATATCGACGCGTGCCTGCGCGGCATCGAACCCGTCGTCGCGCCCGCCGTGCAGACTCGCTCGCGCCGCTCCAAGGACGTGGTGGAAGCGGCGCTGGCGGGTGAAGCAGATGCGGCCCACGCATTGCGTCGCTTCTGCCGCATCTACGGTGCGGTCGCGGGCGATGCCGCGTTGCTGCACGGCGCCAACACCGTGCTGATCGCCGGCGGCGTGGTGCTGCACTTCCTCGACTTCTTCCGCAGCAGCGAATTCATGGCCGCGTTCACCGCCAAGGGTCGTCATGCCGATTACATGCGGCGCATGGCGGTGCAGGTGATCACCCATCCGAATCCCGGCCTGCTTGGCGCAGCGGTGGCGGTGCGGACCAACACTCCGGGCTGACGCGGGCCATTCAGGTCGAGCGCACAGCAACCTGGCGGAGCGGGCCGGTTCCAAGCGTCGCGTCGGTCAACCTGGCGCCCGCCATGCGCAAGGCGTCACGCTGCTCGGCGAGTGGAACACGCAGCGTGCAATCCTCGAAACGTGCGAGTTTCCGGAACGCCGGCAGCGCCCACGCGCGGTCCAGCAATGCCACCGTCCTCGGCCAACGCGCGCGATCGACGGTGTAACGCACGAATGCCGCGGTGCGAAAGCAACAGGCGATCCCGATGTCGGCGATCGAGGGTTCACCGAAAATGAAACCGTCCACCGGAATCTGTGTTTCCAGATATTCCAACGCCTGGGGAATCTCGACTTCGCGAGCACGTCGCACCGTTTCCGCATCCGCCGGCTGGCCCGTGGTGCGCTTCTTGATGGAGATCTCGTAGAACAGGCGCCAGATCAAGCCGTCCGCCAGCCGCGTGTCGGCGTACTCCTCGATCCATCGCGCCCGCGCGCGTTGGGCGATATCGTGCGGATACAGCGACGGCTCGGGAAACCTGTCCTCGAGGTACTGGCAGATCACCGAGGAATCATTGAGCACCAGATCGCCGGCCAGCAGCACCGGCACGCGCTTGAGCGGACTCAAGCGCGCGAATGCTTCATTGCCCACGAACGGCGCGATCGGGTCGATGTCGTACTCGATTCCCTTGGTTTCGAGGAACACCAGCACCTTGCGCACATAGGGTGAGATGTAGCTGCCGATGACCGTGATGTCCGACATGGCGCTGTACCGTTTGGTTGGTGTCGTCGCGAAGGTGCGCGGCAACGAGTTCTGGATCGGGCCTTCCGGCCCTCCTACGACATCAGGGCCTGTTCGCGCACCCGGTGGATTTCATCGCGCAGGCGCGCGGCTTCCTCGAATTCCAGATCCTGCGCATGCTTGTACATGCGGCTTTCCAGTTTCCTGATGAGCGCCGCGGCGGCGTGCGCGTCGAGCACGGAATAATCCGCAGCGCCTTCGGCAACTCTGGACAGCGGCCCGGCGGCGTGGCCCTTGCCGCGCCCGCGCCCTCGTGCCGACGGCTCCTCGCGCGCACCTTCCATCACGTCGGCGATGTCGCGCACGATGGTGGTCGGCGTGATGCCGTGCTCGAGATTGTATTCGACCTGTTTCGCCCGGCGACGATCGGTCTCGTCGATCGCAGCCTGCATCGAACGCGTGACGGCATCGCCATACAGGATCGCCTTGCCGCGCACGTTGCGCGCGCAACGGCCGATGGTCTGGATCAGCGACCCGGTGGAGCGCAGGAAACCTTCCTTGTCGGCGTCGAGGACCGCGACCAGCGAAACCTCGGGCATGTCGAGGCCTTCGCGCAGCAGATTGATGCCGACCAGCACATCGAACTTGCCGAGCCGCAGATCGCGGATGATTTCCACGCGTTCGACGGTCTCGATGTCCGAGTGCAGATAACGCACACGCACGTCCTGCTCGGCCAGGAAGTCGGTGAGGTTCTCGGCCATGCGCTTGGTCAGCGTCGTGATCAGCACGCGATCGCCCATTTTCACGCGCTCGCGGATTTCGCCCAGCACGTCGTCCACCTGCGAGCGCACCGGCCGCACCTCGACCTCCGGATCGACCAACCCGGTCGGGCGCACCACCAGCTCCACCACGCTGTTGCCGGATTGGCGCAACTCGTACGGACCGGGCGTCGCCGACACGAAGATCGTGCGCGGCTCGCGCTGTTCCCATTCGTCGAACTTCAATGGCCGGTTGTCGAGCGCGCTCGGCAGGCGAAAACCGAACTCCACTAGCGTTTCCTTGCGCGAGCGGTCGCCCTTGTACATCGCGCCCAACTGCGGGATCGTGACGTGCGATTCGTCCACTACCAGCAACGCATCCGACGGCAGGTAATCGAACAGCGTGGGTGGGGGCTGGCCGGGCAGGCGCCGTGTCAGATGCCTCGAATAGTTCTCGATGCCCTGGCAATAACCGACCTCGTGCATCATCTCCATGTCGTACATGGTGCGCTGTTCGAGCCGCTGCGCTTCCAGCAGCTTGTTGGCGCCACGCAGTACTTCCAGGCGTTGCGCCAGTTCTTCCTTGATGGTGTCGATCGCGTTGAGCACGCTCTCGCGGGTCGAAGCGTAGTGCGTGGCCGGGTACACCACGCAACGCGGCAGCTTGCGCAACATGTCGCCGGTCAGCGGGTCGAACATCGAAATCCTTTCGACTTCGCCGTCGAACATCTCGATGCGGATCGCCTCGGTTTCGCTCTCGGCCGGGAAGATGTCGAGGCTCTCGCCGCGCACGCGGTAGGTGCCGCGACGCAGCTCCATCTCGTTGCGGGTGTATTGCAACTCGGTCAGCTGGCGCAACAACTGGCGCTGGTCGACACGGTCGCCGACCGACAGGATCAATCGCAGCGACAGGTAATCCTCGGGGTCGCCGAGGCCGTAGATCGCGGACACCGTGCCGACGATCAGTGAATCGCGCCTTGAAAGCAGCGCCTTGGTCGCGGCGAGCCGCATCTGCTCGATGTGGTCGTTGATGCTCGCGTCCTTTTCGATGTACGTGTCGGACGACGGCACGTACGCTTCCGGCTGGTAGTAGTCGTAATAGCTGACGAAATACTCGACCGCGTTGTGCGGGAAGAACTGCTTGAACTCACCGTACAACTGCGCGGCCAGGGTCTTGTTTGGCGCCAGCACCAGCGTCGGGCGCTGCACCGCCTGGACCACGTTGGCGATGGTGAAGGTCTTGCCGGAACCGGTGACGCCGAGCAGCGTTTGCGCGGCGACACCGGCGTCGAAACCCTCGATCAGTTTCGCGATCGCCTGCGGCTGATCGCCCGCGGGCTGGTAGGGCGCGACCAGTTCGAAACGTTCGTTGTCGTATTGCGGAGAACGGCTTGCATCCATCCGGGCATTATACGTTTGACCTGCTGACAGCTCTTGTCAGCAGTGTCCTGCGTGCCCGCTGTCAGGCGAACGCTTGGTGGGCTATCGGGGCCATGCACGCGCCCATCCGCAGGAGTAAGCTTCGCCGTCCAATCAGGTGTCGTCCGTCATGACCACGTTGCCCGCTGCAGCCGGTTCCATGCAAGGCTTTGACGAAGACGCCTGGGATGATCTCCTCAATTACATCGAGGAACACCGGGTCATCCCGATCATCGGACCTGACCTGTTGCGCGTGCAGACCGATAGCGGCCTGCGCCCGCTCTACGTGTGGCTGGCCGAGAAACTGGCGGCGCGCTTGTCGGTGGAAACGGAGGGGCTGCCGCAGCCGCTGGCGCTCAACGACGTGATGTGCAGCTACCTCGGCCAGCGCGGCCGCCGCGAGGAAGCCTACACGCGACTGCGCTCGATCATGCGCGACGTGCAGTTCGAGCCGCCGCTGGCCTTGCGGCAACTCGCCCAGATCACCGATTTCGACATGTTCGTCACCACCACTTTCGACCCATTGCTCGAAAACGCGATCAACCTCGAACGCTACGGCGGGCAGCCCTCGGCCGAAGTGATCGCCTACACGCCCAACCGCGTGGCCGACCTGCCGGCCGAACGCAGCGACCTGCAACGCACGGTGGTCTACCACCTGCTGGGCAAACTGTCCGCCTCGCCGACCTACGTGCTCTCCGACGAGGACATGCTGGAGTTCATCTGCGCGCTGCAGTCCGAACACCTGACGCCGGAGCGGCTTTTCCACGAACTCGAACACAACCACCTGCTGCTGATCGGTAGCGATTTCTCCAACTGGCTGGCGCGGCTGTTCCTGCGCATGGCCAAGCGCAAGCGCCTGTCCGATCCGCGCGACGTCACCGAGGTATTCGCCGACGACCATACGCTCAAGGACGACCGTCTGGTCGCGTTCCTGCAACAGGTCAGCGTGCGCACGCGCGTGTACGGGGGTGCCGAGGCATTCGTCGCCGAACTGCATGCACGTTGGAGTGCGCGGCAACCGCAGACGCCAGCCAGTGCCGGTGGCAGCGCCCCGCAGCGTTTCCTGCCGCCGGCTCGGGAAATGCCTGAGAACGCCATCTTCATCAGCTATGCCCGCGAAGACCTTGAAGCCGTGCAACGCCTCAAGGCGGGGATGGATGCGGCCGGTCTGACCACCTGGTTCGATCTCGACCGGCTGGAAGGCGGCGACGATTACGACCGCAAGATCCGCGCCAATATCGCGCGCTGCAGTTACTTCGTGCCGGTGATCTCCGCCACCACCCAGCGGCGCCACGAGGCCTACTTCCGCCGCGAATGGAGCTACGCGGTCGATCGCGCCCGCAACATGGCCGGGGGCGCAGTGTTCATCGTGCCGGTACGCATCGACGACACCCAGGAATCCACCGCGCTGGTGCCGGACAACTTCAAGGCGGTGCACATGACGCACCTGGCCGAGGGCAACCCCACACCGGAATTCCTGCGTCGCCTGCGCGAGTTGTGCAACGGGGGACAGCCATGAACGACGCTCCCCGCATCGACACGGTCACGCTCGACCCGGAAAACCCGTGGCTGGGCCTGTTCTCCTACTCCGAAGCCACGCGCGCCTATTTCCACGGGCGCGACGAGGAAACCGCCGAACTCACCCGCCACGTTCAACGCAAACTGCTGAGCGTGCTGTTTGGCCAATCGGGCTTGGGCAAGACTTCATTGTTGCGCGCCGGATTGGTGCCGCGTCTGCGCGATCTCGGCTACTGCCCGGTGTACGTGCGCATCGATTACGCGCCGACGTCTCCGGCGCCTTCCGAACAGATCAAGCAGGCGATTTTCCGCGCCACCGCGGACGCAGGCCACTGGACGCGACCCGGCGCCTCGATCGAGGGCGAGTCGCTGTGGGAGTTCCTGCATCACCGCGGCGATCTGTTGCGCGACGCGACCGGACAGGCGCTGATCCCCCTGCTGATCTTCGACCAGTTCGAGGAGATCTTCACGCTGGGTCAGGCCGACGATGCCGGCCGCCTGCGCGCGAAGCAATTCCTGGCGGACCTCGCCGACCTGGTCGAGAACCGCGCGCCCGAAGCGCTGGAAGCACGACTCGAGAAAGACGACAACGCCGCCGAGGACTTCGATTTCGCGCGCGCCGACTATCGCGTCCTGATCGCATTGCGCGAGGATTACCTTGCGCATCTGGAGAGCGTGAAGGACATTATGCCGTCCATCACCCAGAACCGCATGCGCCTGGCGCGCATGAACGGCGCGCAGGCGCTGAGCGCAGTGGTGAAGCCCGGCGGCAAACTGGTTTCTCAGGAAGTCGCGGAATCCATCGTACGCTTCGTCGCCGGCGGCTCGGAATTGGCCAACGCCGAGATCGAGCCGTCGCTGTTGAGCCTGGTCTGCCGCGAACTCAACGCGGCGCGGCAGGCGCAAGGGCGCAAGGAAATTTCCGCCGACCTTCTGGCGGGGTCACGCGATACCATCCTCTCCGAATTCTACGAACGCGCATTGGCGGATCAACCAGCCGGCGTACGGCGCGTGGTCGAAGACGAGTTGCTCACCGAATCCGGTTACCGCGAAAGTCTCGCCGAGGAACGCGTGCGCAAGGCACTGGACGCAGCGGGCGCGGCGCCGGATGCATTGGCAACTCTGGTGAACCGGCGTCTGCTGCGGATCGAGGAACGCCTCGACATGCGCCGGGTGGAATTGACGCACGACGTGCTTTGCAAAGTGGTGCTGGCCAGCCGCAACCTGCGCCGCGAGCGCGAAGCGCGCGAACAGGCCGAGCGCCACCTCGCCGCCCAGCGCGAACGCGAAGCCGCCATCCACCGCACCTTGCGGCGCACCCGCATGGTCGCCGGCGTTTGCATCGTATTGCTGCTGGTCGCGATCGCCGGCGCGCTGTTCGGCTGGTACAACATGCACCGCGCTCGCGCGGCCGAAGCGCAGGCACAGGCTTCGCGCAGCAACGCCGAAAACCTGGTGAGTTTCCTGATCGAGGATTTCTACAACGAACTGGCCCCCACCGGTCGGCTGGAAACGCTGGGCGCGCTCGCCCAGAAAACCGTCGCCTACTACGACAGCCTGCCGCCGGGGCTCCGCACGAAACAGACACAAATCAACCGCGCCATGGCGCTGGTGCGCGAAGGTGCAGCGCAACAGTCCAGCGGCAAGCTCGACGATGCCGACAGGAGTTTCGGCGCGGCGCAGGCCGTCTTCGAAAAGCTGCACGCCGGCGGCGACCATGGCGAAGCGGTCACCTACGGCTTGGCGTTGGCGCTGGAAATCCAGGGCAGCAGCCTCATCGGCGGCAGCGGGCGAGGCAACGCGGCACAACTGCAGAAGGCAGCCGACCTGCTGCGCCCATGGGTGTACGGCAAGGACGGATCGCGCCGGGCCAGGCAACTGTACGGCGATACCCTGAACTATCTCAGCCATACGCAACCGACCGAACAAGCGGTGCAGACCTGCAACGAAGCACGCCAGATCCTCGCCGGGCTGGGTGCATTGGATCTGGCGGACCTGGACGCGGCCTCGTCGTACGCCGACACTGCCGATTCCGAGGCGCGCTACTTGCTGTTGCTCGGCCGGTTCGACGAAGCCCTCAAATTGGAACAAGAGGTTGCGGCCCTCGCCGACAAACTGCTGGCGCGACGACCCGGCGATCTGCACGCGCTGGCCGTCCGGTTCTTCGCGACGGAGCTGCTCGGATCGCTCGCGCACATCCAGCATGACACGGCCGCAGCCGCCGACTACGCCCGGCAGGCCGCACAGGCAGGCGAAGACGAAGTGCGTTTCAACCCTTCCGATCTGCAGGGCTGGACGCACTGGTCGTCAGGTTTGAACGAAGTCGCCAGGTTCCAGGCCGACCGCGGCGAACTGGCCAAGGCCATTGCAACCGATCAGACGATTCTGGCACTGGCACAGGACAAGCGCCGGCCGACCGATCTCGCGCCGACGTTGTCACGCTATTGGGCATTCCTCGCATTCGACCAGGCCGACGCAGGCGATGCGGCCGGCGCCGGGCAATCCATGCAGCGTCTCAAGCAAACCATCGACAAGCTCGCTGCGCAATTGCCGCCCGAAGACTCGCGTCGTCTGATTTTCCCCGAGATTCCCAAAGTCTTCGACGGCGCCATCAGCTTGCTCCACGGCAAGCCAGGCGAGGCCTTGTCGAGCGAAACCGCGGTCATCGGCCGGCTCGATGCGATCCAGCCGCATCGCGGAAGCGTCGGCACCCTGATCAAGGGGATTTTGCTGGAAGCCTCATTGCAAACAGCCGCACGGGCAGCCTTGATGACAGGCGATTACAAGCACGCCGAGGCGTTCGCACGCCGCTTGCAGGCGTTGCCGAACAGCCCATCGAGTGAGGCCGACCCCAGGGAGCGAATCGCGACCAACGCGGTATTGCTGGCGCATGCGCTCGCAGGACAGGCGCGGAACGACCAGGCGCGCGCAGCCCTGCAACCTGCGCTGGACTACTACCGCGAACAGCAGAAGGCCGGCGCGTCGGGCGTGCAGTTCCGGTACGACTTCGCCTACGCGCTGTACGTGGACGTCTTGGCCAGCACCGGTGACGGCGGCCTGGCCCGTCAACGCGCAGACAACCTGTCCGCCGCTGCGCAACTGATCGCCGACGCACCGGGCGATGGTCGCAACACCGTACGCATGCGGCAGCTGTCCGGCCTGATCGCCACAGCGCGCACAAAACCGAACGGTTGACCCCGCATGACCTCTCCCCTTCGCTTGCGAAGGGGAGAGGCGCGAAGTGCCGGGGGGATGAGCGCCACCATGAAAAGCCATCTCCCCCTCGTCGCGCTTCGCGCACGTTCGCGCCCCCTCGCTCTCACCACCTGAAATTTTCCCTACCCACCGCGTAGGCATGCACCGACACGATACGACGCCGCATACCGCTGCCGCGCCCGCGTGCAATTCAACAGACTGTTCCCATCATCACGAAGGGAACGGACATGACTCGTCACGAGCGTGCGGTGCATGGGTTCACCTTGACGGAATTGCTGGTGACGCTTGCGATTGCCGGCATTCTGGCGATGATCGGCGCGCCGGCCATGGGCGGCCTGCTGGCACGCACGCGCGATGCGAGCACCGAAGCGGCGGTCGCCAACACGCTGCGGCATGCACGCTCGGCCGCGATCATGCGCAACACTCGCGTGCTGGTCTGCCCGAGTCGCGATGGCCTCCGATGCAACCCGGGCGATGACTGGCAGCATGGGTGGCTCATCGCGCTGGATTCCGATCACGACGGGCAACCGGACACTAACGCGCCGTTGATCGCGGCGCAGGCCCCGATGCCGGTGGGCACGCGCGTGACCACCAGTGCGGGGCGCGGGCAGCTTGCCTTCCATCCGAATGGCGGCGCGGGCGGCAGCAACGCGAGTTTCACGATTTGCCACGCGAACGCGCGCGCCGGCAAGGCGGTGATCGTCGCCAACTCCGGGCGTGTGCGATTGGCAAGCGCGGACGCAGCGCACTTGCAGGCGTGCCTTGCCGGAATTCCGTGACATGTTCCGATCCAGGCGCGTAGGTTGGGCTGAATGCAATGAAGCCCAACGCCGATATAAATGCCCGTGTTGGGCTTCGCGAAGCTCAGCCCAACCTACTCACGGCACGATTTGTAGGTTGGGCTGAGTCCGGCTTCATCGGGAGAAGCCCAACTTTGGATACGGAAGCGCAGCGATCAGCGATCGATCGCAAGACTATGGCTGGCCCAGGTACCGGTAATACGCAACACCGTAATCCTGGAATGCGTGCCCGTTGCGCGTGCCGATGCGGTCGACGACCAAGCCCGCGTTGCTGGACTGCACGTCATCGCTCGTGGCGCTGTCGTGCAACGCGCCGTATCCGGCTTCATCGAGATCGACCGCTCCGACCAACGCCTCGCGGAAGCGCATCGCGTGTACCGCTTCGCGCCAGCCGGGCGCCACCCGCGCGGGAATGGCTTCAGCCGCGTCGCCGCTGCCGTAGCCGAGCACCAGCAGATCACGTCCATCCAGTTCGACATCGCGCGCAGCGGCATCGTCCAGACCCGCCGCCAGCCACGCCGGCAGCGCCGCGGTGTAGAGGTTGCCGAATTCCATCATTGCGTCGGAACCCGTTTGCAACGTGCCCTCCACCACGCGTTCGTAGCCGTCGCTCTCGCGAAACACCTTGAGCACCGCCGACGCCCCCGGATACGCTTCCGCAGGCAGCGCATCTCCCTCGCAGCCGTCGACGCCGTGTTGCCACTCGCGCATCGCGTCGTCACGCGACACGCCCGCGGCCGCGCAATAGCCGTCCAGTTCCCGCGCGGCATCACCGTCACCCTGCGCCGCGTCGTGGCCCAATGCCGCGAGGTACGCCATCGCCCACGCGTTGCGCGGCATGCGGTGATACGGCCGGTGCATGAACGCGGCGGCCAATCCGCGCAGATATGCGGTGCGCAAACCATCGCGTCGCGCGAACATTGCATCCAGCGCGCGCAGCGTTGCGTCGGTGTAGCAGTCTGTCGAATACTTGCCGTTGAACACCGGCAGGTCGCTCAGATGCCCGTGTGTGCCGGGCGTCTGACCCGCGAAACGCAGGAATGGCTTGCGGAAATCCAGCCCGCGATATTCCGACGCGCTGCCGGCCATTGCGAGATCCAGTTCCAGCAAACGCGGCGACGCTTCGAGCAGCATCGCCACGGCGCCCGCGCCCTGGGTCGGTTCACCACTGCTGCCGCGCGCGTATTCGGCGATGTCGGCGCTCACCACGATCGCTTGCCGGTCGCGTCCGTCGCAGGTGAGGTAACGCAAACCGCCTTTCAGCGCATACACGCCGCCGAGGCACGCGTGCTTGAATTCCGGCACTTCGCAATCGCGCGCCAGTGCCGGTTTGCCTTCCGCATCCAGCGCGGCATCCACGAGTCCGCGGACGATCACGGCGCCCGCCGCATTGTCGATGCTGGATTCGGTGCCGAATGCGAGATAGCCGACGCGGCGCGGTTCGATGTCGTATTGCGCGATCAGCCGCAGTACTGCGTTCGCAGCCAGCGTATAGACGTTCTGATCGGAACCCGGCATCCGGAACGCGTGGCCCACCACCGCGCGCGTTTTGGCCGGATCGTTGCCCGTCCACCCGCACCAGCGTTCCAGGTCGACCCGGTACGGGGGCAGATAGACGGCCATTCCGCTGATGCCGACCGGCGGATTCAATGCAAACGGAAGTGAAGCCACGAGGGTTCCTGCGTTTGGACAAGAAGCGCGCAAGTATGCGTGGAAACCGCGTGCTCGCCATGTGAACGATGGCACAGGAACGCCGCGACGAAAAAGGCCGACGGAAAACCGCCGGCCGGAAGCGGCACAAAAACCGGTTGATTTACACGCCGATTTACACGGATCGGCTGAAACTGGCGCCCGAACTTGGACTCGAAAGACCGCTGAAACCGTTGCTGTGCTTTGGTGTAGCACTGTGCAAAATATCGTGTACCCCCGTTTGTTACCCCATGTCGTTGCGCGCTTCGCCCAGCCCATGGATGCGGCTTTGCACGCTGACGATGTCCGGCACCGACTCGCGGTAGAACCGCCGCGCGGTGATGTCGCGCCACAACGTGCGCAGGCGCTGCGCGGTCTGCTTTGAGACCTGCAGGACGCCCTGCACGCGGCGCACGGTGATGGAGTCGATGTCTTCCTGTTGCATCGCCCACAACACGAACTTGGCGTGCATGAACATCTCACTGCCGCCCCCGACTTCGCGCCGGGGTTCGAACTTGCTGGCGGCGGCCGGAATCAGGTTTGTGCGCGCGTCGACTGTCATGGGTGCTCCGTTGCTCGATGTCTGGGACGAACCTATCGAGCTCCCGTGTAACAGGTCAAGGGCGGGCTGCGGACACCTACGGCGCGAACGTCTCTTCGAACGTCGCCGACAGCGAGCACAAGTCGCCCAGCGCCGGCTCTTCACTGTACCCCTTGCACATGTAGCGCCCGCGTCGGTTCGTGGGCGGGGTCCAGTAGAACGAACGGCCCGCGTTGCGATCGAGGAACGCGGTCACCTCGTAATACTTGTCTTCGGTGAGGTTCGCCATCTCGACCGTCCACCTTGAGGCGCGCGCGTTGATCCCGTCCTTTGCGAACTGGGCGTAACCGTCACCGAACTTGGCACCGCGCACGCGGTGCCCCGTGTCGGCGCGCGTGCCAGGCGAAACGGAAAAGTAGAACTCTTCGGTCATGTCACACCATCCTCACGGCGTTGGTGCCGTTGTGCAGCCGACCCATCCCGCCACCACCGACACCTGTGCCTCCGGTGGCGATCCACGACGGGGCGACGATGTCGTCCTTGATGTCCATGCCGGCAGAGATCACCGCAGACCCCACCCACAGCCTTCCGTACAGCACGGGTACGCAGTGGCCTTGAGCCTGCGTGTTCACCGGGCCGTTGAACGCATAGCTGGGCGTGTTCTCTGGGCGGTCCTTGGCAGCGAGTCCTTTGGGGCGGGGGGTGAGTAACGAAACGATGCCGCCCGCAACCTGCCCGATGCCCGCCCACACCAAGCCGGGCTGCCCGAAGTACACGCCCGCCGCGATCATGGCCGCGCCCATGATGATGTTGAACACACCACCGTTCTTGCTGCCAAGGATGATCGGCGCAATCCGTATCTCTTCCCCGAAGCTCGGCTCGTGCAACTGCTTTTCTTCGAGGTTTTCCTTGCCCCGGAAAACGGCGAAGCCGACGCCGTCGCGCGTCTTCGCACTGCCAAGGTAATCGTCGACGCCCCGAAAATTGGCTTTCAGGTAGCGCACGGCTTCGGCGGTGCTGCCGGTGGAAAGGTCGACGCGGTGCACGCGGCCGAACTTTTTTCCCATCGTGCCGTAAAGGCGCAGTGTCGTAATCATGCTGAGACCCTGTGTTGTTGATTCCAGATGATCCCGCCCGGCTGCAGCGCGCGAAGGATCACGTCCTTTGCGCTGCGCTTCACCATCTCGTTCAGTTGCCGGGCCATGACGGCGTCCTGCGTGGGGTCGCCGCTGTCGCGCCCACCTGCGTTGACCGTCACGCTCGACTGAACCGTGATGCCGCCGCTGCGCGTCACGCTGGCAATTTGATCGTTGGGCGTGATGTGGCCCGAACTGCTCGGCGTGAACAGCTCGGGGCCTTTCTCGCCTACCAGGTAGGTCCCGCCGCCGCTGACCGGGCCGCCCGCCGCGCGCGCGCCGGCCAGCGCGTGGCCAAGCGCCGCAACCCATCCCGTGCTGCTCCCGCTCATGGAATTGCCCAGAGACTGCAGCAACTGACTTGCCGCCGCCTGCGCCGCCATCTTCTGCAGCATCTCGGCGAAGCTGCGCAACATGCCCTTGACGCCGTCATGGAACGGATCGAAAAGGAACTGTGCGAAGGCGTCTTGAATGTTGTGCGCGGCCTGCCTCGCAAACTCGGTCATGGCGTCCATGCCCGCCTGCGATTCCAAAAACACGGCATTGGTGCGCTTGGCCAACTCGTCCAATTGCGACAGCGTGAACTGGAGCTGTGCGCCCGACTGGGTCGCAAGCGCCACGTCGCGGGCATCCGCAATGCGTTGCATGGCGTCGCCGAATTGCTGGGCCGGGGTCTTGGCATCCTCCAGCACACGCGCCAGCTCGGCGGTTGCGTCTTGCTGCGCCTTCAACTGCGCGATGGTGTCGATCATCCCGCCCGCGAGGTCGATCTGATCCGCGCCCGCGCCCTGCACCGCGAGCCGGTAGAGCTGGAACTGCTTGTCTGTCAACGAGAGCTGCAGCAACTGATCCCGCAAACCTTGCGTCAGGTCGTGTGGCTTGGCGCCCTTGCCCTTGGTGCCGGGTGCGGTCGGGGTGAACGGCAGGTCCGGGCGGTTGTCGCCCTTCGGCATAGCTTTCTCCATTGCCTTGGCGGTCTCGTCGCCAAATGTGGCCACGTCGTCAAGGATGCCCGCCCAATGCTTCTTTTGATCGGCCCAGAACTCGGACAGGATCGCATCAGCCTTCGCCACCTGCGCGCCCGCTGCGTCGACCGGGCTGCCGATGCCTTCGGTGCTCTTGCCGTCCAGGCGTGCCTGCGTGTACTTCACCAGCTCGTCAGGCGTGAACATTTTCCCGTCTTGAATGAACTTGCCGTTGTTGCTCAGCAGTTCGTGAGACGCGGCCATGAATGCACCCATGGCGCTGCCCGCAGACGCGAACGCACCGGCCACCAGAATGCCCGAGCGCGCCAGCGTGTTCACAACTGCGGTGAACCCGGAAACCGCGTCCTTGTCCATGCCGCCCACCATCTTCGCCAGCCACTC
>DATFGL010000006.1:0-7743 GCA_035249465.1 Rhodanobacteraceae bacterium
GCGGGGTGGCCTTCTCTTTAACTCCGGGCATCCTGCCCTCCGCCCTTCGAGCCGCCTTCAGCGTTCCCGCGCGTTCCCGACGCGCGGATGGTGACTTTCTCCTGGCCACGCAAGAGAAAGTTACCCGCGCGCGGGAGGCCCGCGGAAAAAGACAGGGATGCCGAAAGATTTCAACAGCAAAAACCGGATCCCGGGTTCCGCGTTTCGCGCGGTCCCGGAATGACGAACGCAGGGGGAAGGCCGGGTCCCGGCATGCGCCGGGACGGCGGCAACCAGTCAAGCACTGCGCTGCGATGTCATTCGCCCACTGCCACCCGCTCGCACGTGCCTTGTTCGGGATCGATGCGCAGGATGGCGTGATCGTTGCGGTCAGCCACCCACAACACGCTCGCCGCAAACGACAGGCCCTGCGGCTCATGCAGGGGATGGTGGAATTCCAGCGTCGCCAATTCCGCGCTGTAAGGGTCGAGTACGCACAGCCGATCGTTGCAGGTGTCGGCCACGTAAACCCGGTTTTCCGCCACCGCCAATCCGCCCGGAAACGCGAGCCTGACCTTGCGCCCCGTGCCATCCGTTCGCCCCGGCTCCCACGGCGAGGATCCCGCTAGCGTGGTCAGCGCAAGATCCGCGAAGCGCAGGCGGCGGATCGCGTTGCCACCGGAATCCGCCACCAGCAGCTGCCCGGGCATCAGCGCAAGCGCACCGGGTTGCGCCAGCGAAGCCTGGCCACCGATGCCGTCGCGGACGTCGTTGCGCCCGTCGCCTGCAAGCGTCGCGGCACGCTGCGCACCGAGGTCCACGCGAAGGATCTGGTTTTGCCCCGTCGCCGCCACGTAAAGAACGTCACCGTCGGCGGCGACCGCCTGCGGCGCATTGATCGACACGCGCAGACCGGAACCCTGCGCCTCGACATCGCCATAGGCCGGCCGGCCGGCCCCGAGCACCGTGTCGACCTCACCCGAGTCGAGCCGGATCCGCCGCACGCAATGATTGCCCGTGTCGGCCACGTACACGCAGCCCTGGCTCAAGGCGAGGCCTTGCGGCAACTGGAATCCGCATGCCGAGGATTGTCCATCCCAATTCCCGGGCGTACCCGAACCGAATTGCCGCAGCACGCGTCCGTCGTGGCTGCACTCGAGGATGCGGTGGTGCCCGGTGTCGCTGATGAACAGGCGCCAATCGGTCGCCAGCACGTGCGCCGGAAACGCCAGTGGACCCGTCGCATCCGCGCGCACGTTTTCGAGCAGATCGGGCGCAGCCCGCACGTGCGCGGGCGGCAACCCATCCTGCAGGCGCGTGACGGCTTCCTCTATTTCCGACGCCCGGCCTTCGCCCACGAAACGCGCGGCAAGCTGGCCATCTGCGTCGATCAACAATGTCGTCGGCCACGCGGGAATCGAATACAGCATCCATGCAAGCCAATCGGGATCGTTGGCAACAGGCGCGCGCAGACGTATGCGTTGCAGCGCCTGCAAAACCGCCGCATCCGATTGCTGTGAGGCGTAACGCGGCGTGTGCACGCCCAGCAACACGAATTCGTCCGGGTGCTTTCTTTCAAGCTGCCGCAGCTCACCCAGCAAATTGATGCTGCTGGTGCTGGTGGCATTCCAGAACACCATCAGCACCACGCGTCCACGCAGTTCCGCCAGCCGCAGCCGCCCGTGCCGGTTCACCCAATGCACCGCTTCCGGGATTTCCGGCAGTGTGTCGCGCGGCCCTCCGGTTTTGAAGGCCACGTCACCGGGCATCATGGCTGGTTCCCTTTGCACCCGGCTGCGCGGACAGGCGCAAGGCCAGCGCATCGACACCGCGCCGGATCAACGCCAGGACCTCGCGAAAATCTTCGCGGGTGCCGGTGTACGGATCGGGCACGTCACCCTCGTCCGCACCACTCGGGGAGGCGAGCCCCGCGGCCACCAGAAAGCGCTCGGGCGCCGGCATGTCATCCGGCACGCGCCGGCGCAATTCGTGCAGGGTCGCGCGATCGACCGCCAGCACCATGGCGAAGCGACCGAAATCATCGTCGTCGAACTGCCGCGCACGATGCGGCGCAAGGTCGAACCCCTCCGCACGCGCAGCGGCCACCGCGCGTGGATCGGCGCCCTGCCCCACGTGCCAGTTGCCGAGTCCGCGCGAAGCCACCGGCACGCGTAAACCAAGCTTCGCAAATTCCACACGCGCGACGTACTCCGCCGTTGGCGAACGGCAGATGTTGCCGAGACACACGAACAACACGCCGGGAGGCGGCTGGCTCACTTCAGGATTCTCCCGCGCCGAGCACGCGCTCGGCGCGCGCAAGATCGTCTTCGGTATCCACGCCCGGCGGAAATGGCGCCGGCGTGATCCGCACCGCGATCGAATGGCCATGCTCCAGCGCGCGCAGCTGCTCGAGCGACTCGGCGCGTTCCAGCAGCGTCGCCGGCAAGCGCGCGAACGTCTTGAGAAAACCCGCGCGATACGCATAGATCCCGATGTGGCGCAGCACTTCGAGTCCTCGCGGAACGGCCGTGCGGTCACGTGCGAGCGCATCGCGCGCCCACGGCACCGGCGCACGCGAGAAGTACAACGCGCGCCCGCGCAGGTCGCGCACGACCTTCACGCAATTGGGGTCGAACCACTCGCGCGCGGATTCGATGGGCGCCGCCAGCGTGGCCATGTCGGCACCGTCCTCGACAAGCGCGCGGGCGACCGCATCGATCCCCGCCGCCGGCGCGAACGGCTCGTCGCCCTGCAGGTTCACCACCACCGCGTCGTCGGGCCAACCGAGCGCGGCCGCGCACTCGGCGAGCCGGTCGCTGCCACTGGCGTGATCGGCGCGGGTCAGGCACACCTTGATTTTCGAATCGGCAAGCGCCGCGACGATGCGTGCGTCGTCGGTAGCGACCACCACGCTCGCCGCCCCCGCAACCCGCGCGCGCCGCGCCACATGCGCGATCAGCGGCTCGCCGCCCAGCATGCGCAACGGCTTGCCCGGCATGCGGGTCGAACCGTAGCGCGCCGGAATCGCGACAATGAACGCCTGCGGCGTGTTCACGTATCGCTCGCCACGGGGCGCGGCCGCTTCACCAGCTCGCCACCGCAATTCGGACAGACGTGCCGCATGGTTTCCGCGCACTCGGTGCAGAACGTGCACTCGTGCACGCAGATCCACGCCGGGTCCTCCGGCGCCAGTTCCGCGCCGCAATGCTCGCACGCGCCGCGCATCTCCAATGTCATTCCGCGCCCTCCGTTCCAGCCATTTGCGCAGGCCGGTCGCGCACAAGGTTAACGCGCACGCATGCACTGCCCAGCACCTCGGCACCATCGCAGCGCCACACGCCAACCGCCGCACTCGCGTTCCAGTCGGACGCCAGTGGCGGAAGCACGACTTCCGCGATCGCGGCACTGCCCGGGAAATGATTGGTCACCAGCAGCGCAAGGCCACCCTGTTCGGCGTAGCCCGGCAACTCCACGGCGCGCTGCGGCACCAGCGCTTCGCCGCCGGCGGTCACGGGACGCACGCCCGCCGCGCGTGCCGTGCGGTGCAGCAGCTCGATGCCAAGCAACTCGCGATCGCCTTCCAAACGCAGCCAGCGGATGATGCCCACCATCCAGTCGCGTTCGTCCCCGTCGTCGGACGCGGGCGCAAGGCCGATGACTTCGCCGATCCGCAGGCGCGCACCGTCCGATGCCTCCAACCGCAGACGGTAGCCGCCTTCGCCCTGGTCGAGCACCTCGCCGCGCAACATCTGCGGGCGCGCGGTATCGCTGCTCGCCAGCCACGCCGATGCAAGTTCGTGCCGGCCGACGGTAATCGCCTCGCCATGCACCCGGCGTATGAAGGTCGCGAAATCCATGTTGCCGGCCAGCGCGTAGTGCAACGCGTGCATGCCGACCATGAGATCGAGCACGTGCGACGCCGGCAGCCGCGCGTGACCGCGCACCGCGGTGGCCCAGCTGGCTTGCAGCCGGCGAAGCAGCGCGACCTGCGCGGTCAGCACCCCGCCGCCCGGCCGCGGCAGGTCGAGCACCCCGGCTCCGTTCGGCAACAGTGCGATGCGCTCGTCGAAAATTCGCTCCACCGGGTGCACGTCAAGCGCCAGAACCCCGGCGCCTTCCGCAAGCCGCTCTTCCGCGACATAACCCGGGCCCGCATCGGCATCGGTATCGACGCTCACGCCCTGCGCACCCGCGCGCGCCAGGCCGCAGTATCCGCCCACGCAGCGGATCACGGCGAACGCATCCTTCAACTCGCGTGCGGAAAACCGGTAGGGATTGCTGATCGCCAGCAACAACGTTTGCGCGTAGGCGGTTCGCGCGGACAGCGGTCCGCCTTCGGCGAACGCGTCCTCGACCGGCTGATCCGCAAGCCCCAGCTCGCCCGCGAACGCATGCAACGCGTGGACGAGGCGCCACACCCCGGTGGGCGGCGTCCGGTATTGGCGGTACGCCCAGACCAGCGCACGGCTTGCATGCACCAGACCGGCCACGATCGCCGCCGCGGCCACCTTGCCCTTGAACATCGGCAGCTTGCCTGCCGGTGCGCACAGCTCCTGCAAGCCGACGGCGTACCCGCAAGCAAGTTGCCATTCGAGACGCTGTGCAGCCGCGGCGCGCTCGGCGCTCGCCGCAGGCAGCGGGTGCGAATCCGCGCCCAGTTGCTGCTCGATCCCGCGGCACAAACTTTCCACCGGACCACGCAGGTGCGCCAGCGCCGCAATGCGTTCGCCACCGCTCCACGCCGTCGCCAGCACGCCATCGAGAACCTGCCCCACTTCGTTCAAGGCCTGGGCCGGATTGGCCAACGGCAGTCCCGCAACCGCTTCGCGCATGGCCTTTTCGCTGGCACGCTGCGAACGGCCCGGCGGAAGGCGCCCTGGCAAGTCTTCAGTCAGGCGTTGATATGCATCCATTCCGGCGGATCTCCCCCCTGGCGGATCCCGCAGAAGTTCATGATTGTGTTCTCCTTGCATTCTAGCCTTGAA
Source organism: Rhodanobacteraceae bacterium (assembly GCA_035249465.1). Classification (GTDB taxonomy): domain Bacteria; phylum Pseudomonadota; class Gammaproteobacteria; order Xanthomonadales; family Rhodanobacteraceae; genus 66-474. Next base: position 4,965 of record DATFGL010000006.1, read on the forward strand.
CCGGAACCATCGCTGGCCGAACATGGCGCAATGAAAACCCGCATGCACGACCCGGGCCAGCCCCGCCATCCGAGCTTCCGGGCCTTGGCCGAACAGGCACTGACGCGCGCGGCCGGTGCGCCGTTGTCGGCAGGCAACCGCGTTGACCTGTTGATCGACGCGCGGGCGAATTTCGATGCGTGGCTCGACGCCATCGCAAATGCGCGCGTCAACATATTGTTTGGCAACTACATCTTCAAGGACGACGAGGTCGGCCGCGGCTTCGTTGAGGCACTCGCCGAACGGGCACGCGCCGGCGTACGCGTCTGCGTGCTCCACGACTGGCTGGGCTGCCTCGGCCAGTCGCGCGCGCGCTTCTGGCAACCATTGCGCTACGCCGGCGGCGAAGTCCGCACATTCAATCCGTTCGACCCGCTGAGCCCGTTCGGCTGGGTCAACCGTGATCACCGCAAGCTGCTCACGGTGGATGGCCGCATCGGGTTCGTCTCCGGCGTGTGCGTCAGCGGCGCGTGGCTCGGTGATCCCGCGCGTGGCCGCGATCCCTGGCGGGACACCGGCGTGGCGCTGCACGGACCGGCGATCGCGGATATCGAACGCGCCTTCGCGGACACCTGGGCGACCCTGGGGGAACCGCTGCCGGCGTCCGCGTTGGCGAACGGCGGTTCGATCGAACCCGCGGGCGATGTCGCCCTGCGCGTGATCGCTACGCAGCCATCCAGTACCGGCACCTATCGGCTCGACCAGTTGATCGCCGCGCTGGCGCACGAACGTCTGTGGCTGACCGACGCATATTTCATCGGCGTCGCACCCTACCTCAGCGCGCTGACCAGCGCTTCGCACGATGGCGTGGACGTGCGCCTGCTGGTGCCGGGCGCCTCCGACATTCCCGCGGTCGCGGCGCTGTCGCGCACCGGCTACCGCGCATTGCTGGAAGCCGGCATCCGGATCTTCGAATGGAAGGGCTCGATGCTGCACGCCAAGACCGCGGTGGCGGACGACCGCTGGGCGCGCGTGGGTTCCACCAACCTCAACATCGCGAGCTGGATGGGCAATTGCGAAATCGACGTGGCGATCGAAAACGAGGCGCTCGGCCGGCAACTCGCGCAGCAATACGAACGCGACCTGGAAAACGCCACGGAAATCGTGCTGTCGCGCCGCCATCGCGCACGCCCTGCGACGCCGCCGCCGCACCACGGACTGCACGGCCATGGCAGCGCAGGCCGCAGCGCGGTCGGCGCCATGCGCATGGCCACCACGCTGGGCGCCGCGCTGGGCAACCGGCGCGTGTTGAGCACTGCCGAAACCCGGCCGCTGCTGGGCGGCGCCGCGCTGCTGTTGGGGATCGCCGGAATCGGCGCATGGTGGCCGCGCGTGCTGGCGTGGCCACTCGCCGCGCTTGCGCTGTGGATCGCCGTGAGCCTGGCCGTGCGCTGGGTGCGCATGCGGCAGGATGCCGGGCAAGCCTCGCGTACCGATGCGTGCGACACTTCCGAACCCATTGCATCGCGCGAGCCGGGCGATGACCACTGACACGCCCCAACCCGATCCGCGCAGGGTACTGACGCCGTCGGTGCTGAACCGGCTGGTGCGCGAACTGATCGAAGGCGCGCTGCCGCTGATCTGGATCGAGGGCGAAATTTCCAACTTCGTGCGCGCGGCATCCGGGCATTGGTACTTCTCGCTCAAGGACGCCGCCGCCGAGGTGCGCTGTGCGATGTTCACGCGCGAGAACGCACGGCTCCGGTTCCGTCCCGGCAACGGCGCGCGGGTACTGGCGCGCGCACGGGTGAGCCTGTACGAGGCGCGCGGCAGCTTCCAACTCATCCTCGAACACCTGGAAGACGCCGGTGAGGGCGCCCTGCGCCGCGCGTTCGAACAACTGAAAGCCAGGCTGCAGGCTGAAGGCTTGTTCGACGAAGCGCGCAAGCGCGCATTGCCAACCTTTCCGCGCCGCATCGGCGTGATCACCTCCGCCAGCGGTGCGGCGGTTCGCGACGTGCTGTCGGTCGCGCGCAGGCGCTTCGCACTGACCGAAATCGACGTGTTGCCGGTGCTGGTGCAAGGCGCCGAGGCCCCGGCGCAGATCGCGGCAATGTTGCGCAAGGCCGCCAGGCCGGATCGCTACGACGTGCTGCTGGTGACACGCGGTGGCGGCTCGCTGGAAGACCTCGCGGCCTTCAACGACGAAGGCGTGGCACGCGCGATCGTGGCCAGCCCGGTGCCGGTGGTTTCCGCGGTCGGACACGAAATCGATTTTTCGATCAGCGATTTCGTCGCCGACCTGCGCGCGCCCACGCCGTCCGTGGCGGCGGAACTGATCCTGCCCGATGGCGAAGCATTGCAGCGGACACTCGGCCAGTGCGAAGCGCGCCTGCGCCATGCATGGCAACGCCGCGCGCGCAACACCGTGCAACACCTCGACCACCTTGCGATCCGCCTGAACACGCAGAACCCGCGGCAGCGTCTCGCCGCCGGCCGCGAACGCATGGACGTCATGCGCGAACGCCTGCTGCGCGCGCGCGCGCTGATGCACGAACGCCTGGCCTCGCGCATCGCACAACTGCACGTCCGCCTGCTGCACCGGCACCCGCGCTCACGTGTGGAACAACTCGCACGGAACAACACGGAGCTCGTTCGCCGCCTGCGCGCGGCGTGGGCGCGCGACACCGAACGGCTCAGTCTGCACCTCGCCGAACTCGCCCGGGCATTGAACGCCGTCAGCCCACTGGATGTCCTCAAGCGCGGCTACGCGATCCTGTTCGACGAATCCGGCCGGGTG
>DATFGL010000007.1:0-3085 GCA_035249465.1 Rhodanobacteraceae bacterium
GCAAGATCATCGCCTCCGGGCGCATCACATGCAGGGGACGCGCCGATGCGCCGGGTGGCGCAACCTGATGTCGATTTCCCGGCAACTCGACCGTCGTGAAGACAGGCGGACACATCGATCCGTACAGGAGCACCGGCATGCGCAAGCTCATCGTTCCCGCGTTCATCACTCTCGACGGCGTCGTGCAGGCGCCCGGCGGCCCGAAGGAAGACACCAGCGGCGGCTTCGCGCACGGGGGCTGGGTATGGCCTTATGCCGATGAATCGGACGAAGCAATGGGTGGGGTGTTCTCGCGCCCGTTCGAACTGCTGCTGGGACGCCGCACCTACGACATCTTCGCCGCGTACTGGCCGCACGTGGCGGAGGGTGCGCCGCACCGGGGCATCGCCGACCAGTTCAACGGCACCGCCAAGCACGTCGCCACCCACCACCCGGGCACGCTCGAGTGGCGGAACAGCCACGCGCTGGGAGCGGACATCGCCGCAGCGGTGCGTGAACTCAAGCGCGGAGACGGGCCCCGCCTCGTTACCCAGGGCAGCAGCGATCTGGTGCACCAGTTGCTGGCCACGGATCTCGTCGACGAGCTGCTTCTGCTGGTCTATCCCATCCTGCTCGGCCGCGGCAAACGGCTGTTCGACGACCACTCGCAGGCTTCCGCGTTCCGCCTCGATGGGTCGAAAACCACACCAGGCGGCGTGCTGGTCAGCCGCTATGTCCGCGAGGGCGAGGTGCGGACCGGGTCGTTTGAATGACCGTGTGGCGGGCCCGGGCCGGGGTTGCGCGACCTGCATCGAAATGCACCTGCCCGTTCCGCCGGTCCTCCCCCGGCATGGGCCGCCACGCCGGCCAAGCATGCAGGCAAATTGTCGGTTATACTGCGCGCGCAGCGCTTGGGGCAACTTCGGATGCACTGCACATCTTTGCGGCGAGTTCGCCCCACTCTACGCCGTACTTCATCCACAGTTTTCAAAGGTCATGTGTCATGGCGGATCGCCAAAGCGGTACAGTCAAATGGTTCAACGATGCCAAGGGCTTCGGCTTCATCACCCCGGAAAGTGGTGACGACTTGTTCGTCCACTTCCGCGCCATCCAGGGCGACGGCTTCAAGTCGCTGCAGGAAGGCCAGAAGGTCACCTTCGTCGCCGTCAAGGGCCCGAAGGGCATGCAGGCCGACCAGGTGCAGGTGGCGTAAGCCTCCTTCCCAAGCTTGTGAAAAAGCCCGCTTCGGCGGGCTTTTTCATGCCTCCAATCCAAGGACGCCATGAACGATTCCGGGTCGAACAAGCGAACCTGACCGCATTTCCCGTCAGGAACCGTCCCGGACGCGTCTTCAGCCAGCCTGCGTTTCCAGAAGACTTTCCGCGCGATCGCGACCTGCGCGCTTGGCTGCATACAACGCCGCATCGGCGCGCTGGAGCAAGCTGTCGACGCTGTCATTCCTTATGGCAACCGTCACACCGCAACTGATCGTGATGGATTGGCCACCAGGCCGGGGCGACGCTGCAACCTGGGCGCACAGCGCATCGGCCACGCGTTCCGCGTCCGCGGGATCGATGTCGCGGACCAGCGCCATGAACTCGTCACCGCCCCAGCGGCCCAAGGCGCCCATGCCCCGGAGCACATCCGTTGCACATGCCGCCAACGCAACCAGGGTTTCGTCGCCCGCAGCATGCCCGAATCGGTCGTTGATCGACTTGAAGTGGTCGATGTCGAACAGCATCACCGCGAACCCGCTCCCACCGTCCGGGAACCGCGCAAGCTCCCCGTCGAGCACCGAAGCCATGTGACGGCGGTTGGGGAGCTTGGTCAAGTCATCCGTGTTGGAGAGATGGGCAAGCCGGTCAGCCTTCACCTGCACAAGCCGCAGGCGATGCTGGTAACTGGAAAAGAAATACAGCGTGGCGATCAACGCCGCGGACACGACATGCAACTGGACGGTGAAGTTGGCGTACGGCCCGTCGATGTGCTGCACGAGGTAAGGCAGACTGACGCACAGGAACAGCCCGAAGATCCCCGATGACACGACCAGCCCGGTCTTGTGATTCGTCAGCATGAAGGCAAACACGTACACCATCGGTATCCACAGGTACAGCGGCTCGAGGTCGATGGCAGCCCCGTACCGGCGCGAGTACATGCGCAGAGCCATGCACACCATGCAAATGCCCGCCGCGTACACCAGGCAAGACAATTCGAGGAGGTGCTGCGGCAGCAACTTCAACCACGTGGCAAGAAACAGCGCCAGCAGCACGACGAGGGTCACCGCCTGCACCGCATGCAGGACGGGCGACAACAGTCCACGCGCCCCCATGATGTACCACCCGCCGAGCGTACCCAGCACGCTCACTGCGATGATCACCATCAGTACGGAGCGCCTGAAACGGTCGGCGGACGGCGACGTCAGACTCTCTTGGTGCATGATCCTGGACATGGTGCAAACAAGGCGCCGTTCCGCAGGCAGGCAACGACGGGGTGCCCCACCCTTATGCACGAAACGCGCCATGCAGACAATCGGGCGGGGGCGCCAAGGAGGGACGCGACGGTGCAGGTGGACCATGGCAAGCGTGCGCGCAACCACCCTAGCCGGCTTGGCTATCGCACCGGGCCGGCGAGAATCATCAGCCCGCGGAGGCACGAGACCAAAACATAAAGTACAACCCGCCCTCCGGTTTCGAGAGAATTGCACATCCATGCTCCGCCTCACCAATCTCAAGCTGCCGCTGGATCACGTGCCCGACGCATTGCCCGCCGCCATTTGCGCGCGGCTCGGCATTGCGCGCGATGCCTTGCACGAGTTCACCGTGTTCCGCCGCGGCTACGACGCGCGCAAGCGCGGCGCCATCACGCTGATCTACACGCTGGAGCTGAAGGTTGCGGATGAAGCCGCGCTGCTGGCGCGGCATGCCGATACCCGCGACCTGCAGATCGCGCCCGACACGCGCTATCACCCCATCGCGCCTGCAACCCGGCGACCCGAGCACCGCCCGATCGTCATCGGCTTCGGGCCCTGCGGCATCTTCGCGGCGTTGATCCTGGCCGAAGCGGGCCTTGCGCCGATCGTGCTGGAGCGCGGCAAGGCGGTGCGCGA
>DATFGL010000008.1:0-3886 GCA_035249465.1 Rhodanobacteraceae bacterium
CCAGTTGCCGCAGTCCGCCGCCAAGGCGTTGCAGGATGAAAAGCAGCCGGTGCTGGTGACGGTGGACCAGCAGGGCAGCGTGTTCCTGACCCTGGGCAAGAGTGCGCGCGAGCAGGTCGACGACGAGAAGCTGGTGAGTGAAGTGTCCGCGTTCGTCAAGCAGGATCCGAAGGTTTCGGTGATGCTGGGCGGTGACAAGCGCGTCGACTATGGGCGCGTCAACCAGGTGCTGGGCCTGCTGCAGCAGGCCGGTGTCGCCAAGGTCGGTTTGATGAGCCAGCCCGAGACGACCGTGGTTCCGGCGAGCAATGGAAAACGCTGAAGCCACTCCGCGCGCGGTCGTCTATTCCGCATTGCTGCATCTCGGTATCGTCGCGTTCCTCGCGCTGGCGATGCTCAACTGCACGCGCTGGGAAGGCGTGGCCGACGCGCTGCACCTGCCCGGAGCGCTGCGCCCGGTGACCTGCAACCGCATGTTGCAATTGCAGGGGCCAGTGATCGAAGCCACGCTGGTCGGGCCGGTGGGTGCGCCGCCGCCGCCCGCGGCGAAGCATGCGCAAAAGGCTTCGCCCAGGCAGGAACAAAAGGCTGAGCCGAAGCCCATGCCGCCGCCGCCCGCGCCCGTGCGCGTGCTGCCGACGCCGGTGCCGCAACCGAAATTGAAGGATCAGGAAAAGGTTGCGCAGATCGCCCAGCAGCAGGCCGAGCAGGCGCAGAAGGCGCAGGAAGAGGAACAGAAGCAGCGCATGGCCGAGCTGACCAAGCAGAAGGAGGCCGAGCGCATCCTGAAGGAGCTGGCCAAGGTCAAGGCGCAGAGCGAGGCCCAGCAGCGCAAGATCAACATGGAAACACAGAAGGCGCAGCAGCTCGCCGATTTGCGCAAGGCGAGCGAAAGCCAGAATACCCAGAACGTACCGGTGGCCAAGCAGGCCATGACCGGGCAGGCAGGTACCGACAACGCGGCGTACGTGGCGGCGCTGCAAAATGCGATCACGCAAAACTGGTTGCGGCCCGACAACATTCCGGTCGGGGCGGTGTGCCCGGTGGAAATCGTGCAGATACCGGGGGGGCAGGTGATTTCCGCCAAGGTGCTGCCGAGTTGCCCCTTCAGCGATGTGGCCAGAAGCTCGGTCGAGGCGGCGGTACGGAATTCGTCGCCGCTACCCTACAAGGGGTTCGAAAAAGAATTCCAGCGTGACATCATCTTCAATTTCACAGTGACTTCATCGCAATGAAGGATGCTCGAACCATGCGAATGCCCAAACTCCTGCTTGCCCTGATGCTTGCCGCGCTCGCGGCGTTGTTCGCGACGCAGGCCAGCGCACAGGGACTGACCGTCCAGATCGTCAATGGCGTTCCGTCGGCGATTCCGATTACCGTGGTGCCCCTGGGACAGCAGGGTTCCGGGCCGGCGTCACCGGTAGATGTCGCGCAGATCGTCAGCATGGATCTGGATCGCTGCGGCAAATTCCGCACGCTGCCGACGGCTGAGATCGTGCAGTCGCCCACCACCGGCGCCCAGATCAAGTTCGCGACTTGGCAGCAGCTGAAGCAGCAATACATCGTCGTGGGCACCACCTCGTACGACGGTGGCGTGCTGAAAGCCGACTACCAGTTGTGGGACGTCGCCAAACAGCAGATGCTGCTGCAGAACACGGTCGCGCGACAGGGCAGCGACCTGCGCCGCGTGGCGCATGAAATCGCCGACCAGATCTACCAGAAGATCATCGGCGTGCGTGGTGCGTTCGATACGCGCATCGCGTACGTGACCATGGTCGGCCTTGGCAACAACGCGCAATACGCGCTGGTGGTTGCCGATTCCGACGGCTACAACCCGCAGACCGTGGTCCGCTCGCACGAGGCGCTGTTGTCGCCGACGTGGTCGCCGGATGGCAAGGAATTGGCGTACGTCTCGTTCGAGGGCGGCAATTCCGCGATCTATATCCAGAACATCGCCACCGGTGCACGCCGCCTGGTGTCGTCGCGTCCCGGCATCAACGGTGCGCCACGCTTCTCGCCCGACGGCAAGAGGCTGGCGGTGAGCCTGTCGTTCCAGGGCAATCCGGAAATCTACGTGATGGATCTCGCCACCGGCGCATTGACGCGCCTGACGCACAATCTTGCCATCGACACCGAGCCGTCGTGGACGCCGGACGGGCAGAACATCATCTTCACTTCCGACCGTTCCGGCAAGCCGCAACTGTACGAAATTCCAGCTGCCGGCGGTTCGCCGCAGCGCATCACTTTCCAGGGCCAATACAACGCCGACGTGGCCGTGGATTACGACGGCAAGAAGCTGGCGATGGTGCAAGGCAACGGAAACGTGTATCGTATTGCAGTAATGGATCGTTCCACGGGCGGTCAGGAGATCTTCGTTTCGCCGGGTAATCTGGACGACTCCCCCAGCTGGGCACCCAACGCCAGCATGCTCCTCTACGCAGCCACCGAAGGCCCGCGCGGCGTCTTGTACTCCGTATCGGCCGACGGGCGGGTACGCCAGCGGCTCGTATTGAGCGATGGCGACGTGCGTGAACCGGCTTGGGGACCGTACCGCAATCCTTGACGCCGTTTTGATCGACAAACTGTTTCAATTTCACATGTTGTACCCCACCCACTCACCCACTAGTTCAAAAAAGGATGGATTCGCCATGAACGCAACCGTTCGCGTCTCCGTAGTTGCATTGCTTTGCCTGGCCGCTGCGGCCTGCGCGAAGAAACAGGAAGTCAAACCCGCTCCACCGCCCGAGGCGCCCACGGCCACCGCGCCCGCGACGACCGAAGGCGCGTTCACGCCGGCCGACCTGCAATCCAACGCATGCCTGCGTACCCGCGTGATCTACTTCGATTTCGACAAGAGCGAAATCCAGTCGCAGTTCAACGACATCGTCGCCTGCCACGCCAAGTACCTGCGTGACCGCCCGATGGCGCGCATGACGATCGAAGGCAACACCGACGAGCGCGGCACCCGCGAGTACAACCTCGGCCTCGGCGAGCGCCGTGGCAACGCGCTTGCGTCCGCACTGGAAGCGGCCGGTGCTTCGGCCAGCCAGATCAAGGTCGTCAGCTACGGTGAAGAGCGTCCGGTGTGCCGCGAGCACAACGAAGGTTGCTGGCACCAGAACCGCCGCGACAACATCGTGTACACCGCCGAGTGATCGTGGTGCCACGGTTCGCGGATATGCGCGGACGCGTGCCGCGCAAGGCCTCACTGATCATGGCCGCTTCGGCGGCCATGATCGTTGCAGGAGCCTGTGCGCCAGCGGCATGGGCGCAGGACGTGGGCGATGCCGCTTCGGCCGCGTCTCCACCCTCCAACAGCCTCACGCTGCTCAATCAGGTCCAGGCCATGCGGGACCAGATGCAGCAGATGCAGGGCCAGATCGAGGTTCTGCAACACCAGCTGCACGATCTTCAACAGGCCAGCAAGGACCAGTACGTCGACCTCGATTCCCGCGTCGGCAAGCTGGAACACGCCCAGGGCGCGCCTGCGGCATCGGCGCCGGCAACAATTTCATCCGCGCCCATTGCCTCGGCCAAAGCCATGCCGGGCAAGGCGAGGCCCGTGGCATCGGCCAAGCCGGCATCCGCGGCCGACACGGCTGCCGAGCAGGCGGATTACGACGCGGCATTCAAGTCCCTGCGGGCCGGCAATTACGTCGATTCGGCGCGCGGCTTCCGCACGTTCATCGACAAACATCCGGACAGCCCGTTGGTTTCCAACGCATGGTACTGGCTGGGCGGTTCCTATTACGTCACCCAGAATTACAAGGTTGCGCTGGCGGCGTTCCAGACGCTGCTGCAGAAGTACCCCGGCAGTCCCAAGGCGCCGGAAGCGCAACTCCGCGTGGCCGATTGCCAGATCGGGATGAAGGACAACGCGGCGGCG
>DATFGL010000009.1:0-2743 GCA_035249465.1 Rhodanobacteraceae bacterium
CCCGCGATGATCACCTCGATGCCGCGCGCGGCCGCGCCTTCGGCGTAAGCGAACAACTTGTCCGGCGTGCGATGCGCGGAGACCACCTCGACTTCATGCGCGATGCCCAGCGACGTCAGCATCTCGGCCGCGTGCCGCATCGTTTCCCAGTCCGAGCGCGAACCCATCACCACCCCGACCCGGGGCGCGACCGTCGTCTTCCGCATGGTCTCACCGTCGCAAAACGAGTATTGTACGCGGCATGGACAAGCGATTGCTGGACATCCTCTGCGACCCGGTCACCAAGACCCCGGTGCGCCCGCTGCGGCGCGACGAACTTGACGCCTTGAACCGCGCCATTGCGGGCGGCGCGGTGGATACCGTGGCCGGCCAGAAGGTGGCCTCGCCGCTGGACGCCGGGCTCATCACCACCGACCGCAAGGTGGTGTACCGGATCGAGGACGACATCCCGGTGATGCTGGCCGAGGAAGGCATCGGCACCCTCCAGTTGACCGATTTTCCGGGGTAGTTCACGGGTGGCGGTCCGGCTGACGATGGGCCTGTGAGCAGCTTCACGTTCTGGCGATTGCGCCGGCGCATACTTGGCAGCCCTGTTTCCCTCGTTCGCGATCAGGTTTTTTCGATGACGCCCCTACCATCCGACCCGCATGCCGATCCGGACAACAAGGTGGTGGGCATCGGTTCGCGCGCACCCGAAGCCGGCCAGGAACAGGTCGGCGGTTTGCTGGTGGCCGTGCGCGAAATGACCCTGAAGGAAACCGGCAACCTGGTCGCCGAACTGCTCGACAACGTCGATGACACGCTGTTCGACCTTGCCGAGAAAGCCGAAAGCAACGCCAGCCAGACCGAATACTTCGACGGCATGCGCGAGACCCGCAAGAAGCGTCCGCGCATCGAGCGCATGTTCGGCGAACGCGTCTCGCGCGGCTTCGCGGATTTCGCGGCCGGCCGCCCGGCGCGCGCCAACGAAACGCAGCGTGCCTTTTCGGCCAGCGGCGAACTGAGCCTCGTGGACGACCGCGAACTGGAGGAATCGCTGGCGGTTTCCAGCATGGTCGCCAAGGCCGACGCACGCCTGTCGGCGGCCTTGCTCGCGCTCAACCAGCGGCTGTCGGTGCTGAGCGGCGGGCGCACCACCACCAGCATCACCAACCCGCTCGGTCCGAACACATTGACCGAAGCCTTCCGCGAAGCACTGGGCGAATTGGCCGACGTCAATATCCGGGTGCGGCTGATCATCCTCAAGATGTTCGAGCGCTATGTGTTGAAGGCGCTCGACACGCTGTACCACGACGTCAACGTCAGGCTGGTGCAGGCCGGCGTATTGCCGCAGTTGCACCATCCGAAAGTGGCCAGACGGCCCGGCGCACCCAGCGGTGCCGCAGGCGCCACGCGCGCGACCGCGGCAGCCGCCGATGCCGACGGCGGCACGCAGGGTTACGCCACGGGTGCCGACATGGCCTCCGATGAACTGCATCAGGAATTGATGCAGCAACTCACCTCGCTGCTCGCCGCACGCCGCCACGCCGAACGGCCGGACAGCGGCTCCTACAGGGCGGGCGGCGCAGGCGCGGCATCACTGACACCGGCCGAACTGCTGGGCGCGCTCACCTTGCTGCAGGGCGAATCCCGCCCGCTGCCGGCGCTGCCCGCGGCCGTCGATACCCGGTCCGCGGTGGACATGGTGCAGCACCTGAAAGACGAGTTGATGGCGCAGATCCAGCGCCTGTCCGGCGCGGGCCACGCGAACGTTTCCGGCAGCGACGAGGACACCATCGACCTGGTCGGCATGCTGTTCGAGTACATCCTGCAGGACCACACCATTCCGGCGCCCATGCAGGTGCTGCTGGCGCGCTTGCAGATTCCTTATCTGAAAGTGGCGATCCTCGACCGGCGCATGTTCGCGCACGCCTCGCACCCGGCACGCAGGCTGCTGGACCAGTTGGCCGACACCGCCAAGGGCTGGTCGGAAGAATCCGACCGCGACCATCGCCTGTTCGAAAAAGTGAAGGGCACGGTGGAAGCACTGCTGCAGGATTTCGACGACGACGTGGGCGTGTTCGAGCGCAAGCTCACCGAGTTCACCCAGTTCGTCGAGCAGAACCGCAAGCGCGCCGAACTGGCCGAGAGCCGCGCCACCGAAGCGGCGCGTGGGCGCGAACGCCTGCAGAATGCGCGTCGCCATGCCGCACAGGAAATCCTGTCGCGCATCAACGACCACAACCTGCCCACCCTGCTGCGCGGCGTGCTGACGCGTCCCTGGGCCAACTATCTGGTGCTGATCGTGTTGCGCCAGGGCGCCGGGTCCGCCGAATTCCGCTCGGCCGTGCATTTCGTGGACGACTTCATCGCGACGGCCGAAGTGCCGCACGGCGAATCCGCGCACCAGCAATACCGGAACGCGTTGCCCTCCATCGAGAAGCACCTGCGCGAAGGCCTGGCCACCGTCGCCTTCCAGGAACCCGACATCGAGCGCCTGCTGGACGAACTGCGCAAGTTCTGGCGCCAGCAACTGGGTGAACCCGCTCCAGTCGTGCACGCGCCCGAGCCTGCCGTCGATCCGGAGGCCGTGCTCGGCGTCAGCGAGGACGCGCAGCCCGCCATCACCGATGGCGCGCCGGACGTCGATGACGATTTCGATCCCGACGACATGTCGGTCAACATCGATGCCGGTTCACTGCAGGCCGTGCGCGACCTCAAGGTCGGCGGCTGGGTGGAATTCACCGACGACGCGGGCACGCGC
>DATFGL010000010.1:0-7342 GCA_035249465.1 Rhodanobacteraceae bacterium
ACGGACGGCATCCAGTTGTTTGCGACGACTTGCCGTGATGCCGGGTCTCGGCTTTCGCAGGGACGACGGCAAAACGGGATCGTCCGGACGTTCCTAAAGCGTCGCAGCGAGCTCGGTGGCCTGACGGATCGCACGCTTGGCATCGAGTTCGGCCGCGACGTCGGCACCGCCGATCACGTACGTCGCAATGCCGAGCGCCCGCAACTCATCCGCGAGTGCACGGTTGGGTTCCTGCCCCGCGCAAATGATCACGTTGTCGATGGAAAGGGTCTGCGACTTTCCGTCGATGCGGACGTGCAGACCGGCATCGTCGATCTTTTCATAGGTGACGCCGCCGAGCATCCTCACGCCCTTGGCCTTCAAGGCAGCGCGGTGCACCCAACCCGTGGTCTTGTTGAGGCGTTTGCCCGGCCGGCCGGCGGTGCGCTGCAGCAGCCATACTTCGCGCGGCGAAGGTTCCGCGTCGGGGTTTTCGAGACCGCCGCGATGTTCCAGCGTGGTGTCGACTCCCCATTCGCGCGTCCAGCGCGCGATATCCGTGGAGGGTGAGGGAGCATCCTGCGTCATGAATTCGGCGACGTCGAAGCCGATCCCGCCGGCGCCGATGATCGCGACGCGCTGACCGAGCGGGCGGCCTCCCATGACGGCATCGTGATAGCTCATCACCATCGCGTGATCCTGTCCCGGGATGTGCGGGTCGCGCGGCGTGACACCGGTGGCGACGATCACGGCACCGAACTTGCCGGCTTGCAAGGTCGCCGCCTCGGCGCGTGTGCCGAGATGGACCTCGACGCCGAGTTCATCCAGCAGATTGCCCCAGTAACGCATCGGTTCGGCGTATTCCTCCTTGCCCGGAATGCGTTTGGCGAGATTGAACTGACCGCCGATCTCGTTCGCCTCTTCGTACAACGTCACGGTGTAGCCGCGTTGCGCCAGGGTGGTTGCGCATGCAAGTCCGGCGGGTCCGGCGCCGATCACCGCGAAGCGTTTTTTCTGCGCGATCGGCACATCGACGAGTTCGGTCTCGTGGCATGCGCGCGGATTCATCAGGCACGATGCACGCTTGTTTTCGAACACGTGATCGAGGCAGGCCTGGTTGCAGGCAATGCAGGGATTGATCAGTGACGCGCGTCCGGTGCGCGCTTTCGCCACCCAGTCGGGGTCGGCAAGGAACGGGCGCGCCATCGACACCATGTCGGCGTCACCGCGCGCCAACACTTTTTCCGCCACCCCGGGCATGTTGATGCGGTTGGTGGTGATCAGCGGAATGCGCAGGTTTTCCTTCATGCGCCGCGTGACCCAGGTGAACGCCGCGCGCGGCACGCTGGTGACGATGGTCGGCACGCGCGCCTCGTGCCAGCCGATGCCGGTGTTGATCAGCGTGGCGCCGGCGGATTCGACCCGCTGCGCCAGCGCAACGATTTCGTCCCATGCCTGCGCGCGGTCCACCAGGTCCAGCATCGACAGCCGGTAGATGATGATGAAGTCGCGGCCAACCGCTTCGCGCGTGCGGCGCACGATCTCGATCGGAAAGCACATCCGGTTTTCGGGCGATCCGCCCCAGCGGTCCGCGCGCTGGTTGCTGCGCTCGGCGAGGAACTGGTTGATCAGGTAGCCCTCGCTGCCCATGATCTCGACGCCGTCGTAACCGGCATCCCGGGCCAGTTTCGCGCAGCGCGCGAACGCCCGGATGGTGCGTTCGACGCCGCCGCCGGACAGCGCGCGCGGCGTAAAGGGCGTGATCGGTGACCTGATCGCGGACGGCGCCACCGACAGCGGGTGGAAGCCGTAGCGCCCCGCATGCAGGATCTGCAGGCAGATGCGGCCGCCTGCGGCGTGTACGGCCTCGGTGATGCGGCGATGCGGCGCGACCTGCCAGCGCGACGACAACCGGCTCGAAAACGGTTTCAGCCAACCCGTGATGTTGGGCGAGAAACCGCCCGTCACCATCAAGCCAACACCACCCCGTGTGCGCGCGGCGAAGTATTCGGCGAGCTTGCCGAAGTCGCGCGCATGATCCTCGAGGCCGGTGTGCATCGAACCCATCAGCACGCGGTTGGGCAGCGTGCAGAAGCCGAGATCCAGCGGCGCAAGCAAGTGCGGGAATGAATGTGTGTCGGTCATTGCGGCGAGCATGCCGCCCCCCTGCGATGCCGGCAAGTGCGCGCTAAGCTGGCACCATCGCGCCCGGCGTGGCGCAAGGGTGGAAGGGGAAGTGGCATGACGCGTTTGCGAGCGTGGTGGCCGGTCGTCGCACTGGCGGCCTTGTTGGTCTCGATTCCCGTGCTGTCGCATGCAGTGGTGCCGTTCCGATTGGACGACCTGCAGAAGCTCGTGAAACTTTCCGATCCACAACTTTCGCCGGATGGAAAGTCCGTCGCCATTGTTGCAAACACGCCGGTCTGGAAAACCGACAAGCACGACACCCGGATCGATGTCGTGGACGTGGCAAGTGGCGCGAAGCGTGCCCTGACGCACGACCGTGAGGACGTGTCTTCGCCGCGCTGGTCGCCGGATGGCACGCGTCTCGCGTTCCTCGCGAAGGACGACAAGACCAAACAGCCCCAGATCTACGTGATGCCGCTCGCGGGTGGGGACGCGCAACGCGTCACCGACGCGAAGGAGGGAGTCGTCGAATTCACCTGGAGCCCCGCCGGCGATCGCATCGCCTACATCGCGCAGGATCCGCCGATCAACGAAAAGGCCATCAAGGCCCACGACAAGGCGTTCCAGGTCACCGATGGCAACTTCCTTCTGCGCAACGCGGTCGCGCCATGGCATTTGTGGGTGGTGGCGGCGACCGGCGGCACCCCGACACGGTTGACCCAGGGCGATTACTCGCTGCAAACCGACCAGGAAGGTGCGACGCCACTGGCGTGGAGCCGTGACGGCAAGTCCATCGTGTTCACCAAATTCCCGAGTCCGTACTGGGGGCCCTCGTTCCGTTCCGTCATCGCGGAGGTCGCGGCGGATGGCAAGAGCCAACCCGTGACGCTGGTTGGCGATCAGGGCGCGAGCGACTTTGCCTACGCACCCGTCAGCGACAAGTTCGCGTTCCTGCGCGTGCGCGGCGGCGACCAGAACAATGGCAATGCGGTGTACGTGGGCGGCCACGGCGAGACGCGCGATGCGACCGCCGCGCTGGCGCGCAATTTCAATGCGTACGCGTGGCTGCCGGATGGCAAGGCGCTGCTGTTGCAGGGCGAGTTCGGCACGCGCTCGGTGCTGTGGGAACAGCCACTGGAGGGAGCCGCCCGCGTGCTCGATCTTGGCGATATCGAGACCGGCAATGAATTGAGTGTGTCGAAGGGTGGCGAGATTGCCTTCATCGGCAGTACCACCACGCATCCGGGTGAGTTGTACGCGATGGCTTCGATACACGCGAAACCGCGTCGCCTGACCGATGTCAACGCCTTCGTGGACAACCTCGACCTTGGCCGTACCGAGTCGGTGCAGTGGAAGAGTGAAGACGGCATGGACGCGGACGGCGTCTTGACCTATCCAGTGGGCTACCGCAAGGGCAAGGTCTATCCGCTGGTGCTGGCGATCCACGGTGGTCCGGAGAGCGCGTCCACCGTGCGGTTCACGCCGTTGCCGCAGTTGTTGGCAGCGGCCGGGTTCCTGGTGTTCCAGCCGAACTATCGCGGCAGCACCAATCTCGGCGACGCGTACCAGCATGCGATCTATCGCGACACCGGTGAAGGCCCCGGCAAGGACGTGATGTCGGGTTTGGCCGCCGTCGAGAAACTCGGCATCGTCGACAGGGATCGCATCGGTGTGTCCGGCTGGTCGTACGGTGGTTACATGACCACCTGGCTGACCGGTCATTACGGCGTGTGGAAAGCGGCCGTGTCCGGTGCCGCGCTGACCGACTGGGTGATGGATTACACGATCGCGTATTACCAGATGGGCGACACGTATTTCTTCGGCTCGACGCCGTGGACCGCGCAGGGTTGGGACATCTGGCGCCAGCAATCGCCGATCACGTACGCGCGCAACGTCAAGGCGCCGACGTTGATCATGGGCGACGTGGGCGATCCGAACGTGCCGCTGGTGAACAGTTACGAGTGGTATCACGCGTTGCGCGACAAAGGTGTCAAGGTGGAGTTCTGGGCGTATCCCGCGGATACCCATTTCCCCAATGACATCGTTCAGCAGACCGATGTGTACCGGCGCTGGGTGGACTGGATGAAGCAATACCTCGGGTAACGGCAAGCTGCCGCGCGATTGTTTCGGGCATCATTCCTTCCGGATCATGCACGCAGGGGACCGCACACATGGGCAAATTCGCACGTACATGGCGATTGATGGGCGCGTCCTGGCGGATGCTGATGCAGGACAAGCGCCTGATCGTGTTTCCGCTGATTTCAGGCATGGCGCTTGCAATCATCATCGCCTTGTTCGCGGTGCCGATGTTCGTTGCGTTCGCCGGCCATCCGAAGCCGGGCGGGCCGCCGCCCATGACGCTGCCGATGTACGCGGCGATGTTCGTGTTCTATTTCCTCGATTATTTCGTGATCATCTTCTTCAACTCGGCGCTGATCGCCTGTGTGTTGAAGCAGATCGATGGCGGGCAACCCACGCTTGGTTATGGCCTGGCCGTCGCCCGCCAGCGGCTGCCGCAGATCCTGGGCTGGGCGCTTCTGACCAGCACCGTGGGCATATTGTTGCGTTTGCTGGAAGAACGGGTGGGTTTCATTGGCCGCATCGTGGTCGGCCTGCTCGGCATGGCGTGGTCGGTCACGTCGTTCCTCGTGGTGCCGGTGCTGGTGGCCGAGGACAGCGGTCCGATCGAGTCCTACAAGCGATCGGTGGAAATGCTGAGACGCACCTGGGGCGAACAGATCATCGGCAATGTGGGCTTCGGGTTGATCTTCGCCCTGTTCGGCATCGTGCCGGCGATAGTCCTGTTCTTCATTGCGATCCAGGCCGGCAAGATGGCGCTGCTGGTGATCGGTGCGATCCTGGTGGTTTACCTCGTTGCGCTGGGATTGATCCAGTCGACGTTGCAGACGATCTACCAGGTCGCGATTTATCTTTACGCGGCCAACGGCGAGGCGCCATCGGGTTTCGACAGCCAGCTGGTGGCCGACGCGTTCCGCGAGAAGCGGGCGGGGCGCTGGATGTGAGCGGTTCCGGCGCATCGGCTTCGAGGAGTCGAATGGTGGATTCGCAAGACGTACTGCGTTTCTGGTTCGACGAAGCAACGCCGGAACAACACTTCAAGAACGATGCGGCGTTCGATGCCGGAATCCGCGCGCGTTTCGGTGAAACGCATCAGGCGGCGGCGCGTGGCGAACTCGCGGCCTGGCGCGACACGCCCGAAGGCAGGTTGGCCGAGATCGTCGTGCTCGACCAGTTTTCACGCAATCTGTTCCGCGATGACGCGCGGGCGTTCGCCACCGACGGCATGGCGCTGGTGCTGGCGCAGGAGGCCATCCGCGCAGGCGCCGGTCGCGACGTTCCCCCAGTGCGCCTGGCATTCCTGTACATGCCCTTCATGCATTCGGAATCGCGCGCGATCCACGCCGAGGCCGAGCGTCTGTTCCGGCATCCCGGGCTGGAGAACAATTACAAGTTCGAACTGAAACACAAGGCGATCATCGACCGCTTCGGCCGCTACCCGCATCGCAATCGCGTACTCGGTCGTGTCTCGACGCCCGAGGAACTGGCCTTTCTGGAGCAGTCGGGTTCGTCGTTCTGAATCTGCGGTCCGGGGTTACCCTGGCCGCAAGCGTTTGCGGCGCCGCAGCCACCAGCCCAGGCCCGTTACGCCGATCACCAGTACGGCGTCCACGGCGTAGCGCCAGGGATCATGCGCGTCGAACCAGCCTTCCACCAGACCGTCGCGCGTAATCATGCGCGCGGCGGTCCATGCGATCGCGGCGGCGCCGATGTAGACGATCACCGGCCAGCGCTCGATCAGCTTGAGCAGCAAGGTCGAACCCCATACCACCAGCGGCACGCTGACCAGCAGACCCAGTACGACGAGACCGAGGTGCCCATTCGAGGCGCCGGCAATGCCCAGCACGTTGTCGAGGCCCATCAAGGCATCGGCCACGACGATGGTCCCCATGGCGGTCCAGAAGTCGGTCACCCTGCGCTTGAGCGTCGGCTCGCTATGTTCCTCGTGCTTCAGCAGACGCCACGCGATCGGTATCAGGATGATCCCGCCTGCCAGCATCAACCCGGGAATTTGCAGCAGCCAGAGCACCGCAGCGGTCATCGCCACGCGTACCGCAATCGCGCCGACCACGCCCCAGAAAATCACGCGGAAATGGTGGTGTTGCGGAAGGCTGCGTGCCGCGAGCGCGATCACGATCGCGTTGTCGCCGGCAAGCACGAGATCGATCAGGATGATCGAACCGAGACCGCTCCAGAATGCGGCGTCGAGGGGGTTCTGAAACACGGCTTCGATGAGGGACATGGGTTCTCCTGGCGGCAACGATCGAACTTCCCGCAAGCGCAGCCGCAGGGGCGGGGCACGGGATGTCGAAAGTCTCGCGCGCGGTGGAAAACCGCCGTGGCGACCGGAACCTTGAGGGTCCGTGTTGACGACCGCCACGCGAACCCGTAATGACGCCCGGATCCGGTGCTACTCCCTTTCGGGGACAGCAATCCGATTGTCACCGCGCGTCGCGGCAGCCGTCAAGGCACTATGGCCCGTCAGCGCCATGCCACCTGAACCGCGTTGCTTCCGCAGCGACCACCATGCGGCGGTGCGTGCCATGACCATGGAACTACCATGGCACTGCTGCACGCGCCTTGTCTGGCGGCCGCTGCGGAGCAACCCTTCGGGCCGGGGCTGTCTGCCCGCATGGCGGTGTCATCACTCGTCGAAGTATCGACATACATCCTCCTCACTCTTCCTTGTCCGGCGGATAAACAGCCAAGCCTGCCCCGGACTCGATCCGGGGGCGCGGCCATGTGGCGTAGTGTTAACGGACCATAAATCCTCTGGCAAAATATCGGGCTGCCTTCGCCAGACAGGAAACACCCGTGAGCCACGTCGATATCCGTTCCGCCGCCCGCCCCGCGCCCGACCAGCCGTTGATCGACGTGGCCGACTACGTGCTCGATTACCGCATCGAATCGCAGGAGGCCTGGGACACCGCGCGCTACATGCTGATGGATGCGTTGGGCTGCGCGATGCTGGCGATGAAGTTTCCGCAGTGCGTGAAGCACCTGGCGCCCATCGTGTCGGGTGCGACGCTGGAAGGCGGCGTGCGGGTGCCGGGCACGGCGCTGGAACTCGATCCCGCGCAAGCCGCGTTCTGCATCGGTACCCAGATCCGTTGGCTGGATTTCAATGACACTTGGCTCGCGGCCGAATGGGGCCACC
>DATFGL010000011.1:0-3412 GCA_035249465.1 Rhodanobacteraceae bacterium
ACCGCCATCACCCGCCATTCGGTGGTGCCGAGGTCGAAACGCTCGCGATACTCGCGCGCGATCTCCTCGCTGACCGTATTGGATACGATCGACAGCTGGTACGGCACGAACTTTTCCAGCTCGATCGGGGCGTGCCTTGGCATCTGTGGACGGGTTGCAAATGGTTTCATTTGAAACTATTGTAGTGAAACGAGCCTCGTTTGTGGAGAGCAATTATGAATGCCCAACCCAACACCGGCATGCATCCGGCCACGTTCGCCAACCCGATGGGCGTCGATGGTTTCGAATTCGTGGAATTCGCTGCGCCGAACCCCAAATTGCTGCACGACCTGTTCAAGCGGCTTGGCTTCACCGCAGTCGCCAAACACAAGAACATGGCCATCACTTTGTACCGCCAGGGCGGGTGCAACCTGCTGGTCAACGAGCAGGCCGATTCTTTCGCGGCGGACTTTGCGAAGCAGCACGGTCCCTGCGCCTGCGGGTTTGCGATCCGCTTTTCGCGGCCGGCATCCGAAGTGCTGAAGGCCACGCTGGCCAACGGCGCGAAGGAAGTCACGCACAGGGCAACCTCGCGCGCGGTCGACGCACCGGTGATCGAAGGCATCGGCGGCTGCATGCTGTACCTCGTCGACCGCTATGGCGACCGGGGTTCGGTGTTCGACGATTACGAATGGCTGGTGCCGCAAGCACAGCGCAATCCGAGGGGTTTCGGGCTGACCTTCATCGATCACCTTACCCACAACCTGTACTTCGGCGAGATGGCGAAGTGGGCGGGCTATTACGAGCGCCTGTTCAACTTTCGCGAGATCAGGTACTTCGACATCAAGGGTGCCAAGACCGGGCTCGTGTCCAAGGCGATGACCGCACCGGACGGCATGGTGCGCATCCCGCTCAATGAATCCAGCGACCCCAAGTCGCAGATCAACGAATACCTCGACCAGTACAAGGGCGAAGGCATCCAGCACATCGCGCTGTTCACCGACAACATCTACGACACGGTGGAGAAGATGCGCGCGGCCGGCGTCGAGTTCCTCGATACGCCCGGCACCTATTTCGAGGTGATCGACGTGCGCGTGCCGAACCACGGCGAGGACGTGCCGCGGCTGGCGAAGAACAAGATCCTGATCGATGCCGACATGGAAACGAAGCGGAAACTGCTGCTGCAGATCTTCACCCAGAACTGCATCGGCCCGATCTTCTTCGAGATCATCCAGCGCAAGGGCAACGAAGGCTTCGGCGAGGGCAACTTCCAGGCGCTGTTCGAATCGATCGAACGGGACCAGATGAAACGCGGCGTGCTGTAAGAACCTTCAAACAACCTGCTGCGCTTGGCAGCTTGCGCGCCGGCGGTGCTCGGAATGCTCATGTACTGGCGTGTACACTCCGCTTCCTGCGCTCCGGCGTCGCGCAATCTGCCTTCGCTCGCGACGGCTCTTTGAAGGTTCTCACGGCACCTGCGGACCCTCACCCGCCCCACGGATATTCAAGAGGACTCTGCGCGATGAACCAGGCTCTGAACTACCAGACCGGTTTCGGCAACGAGCATTCGAGCGAAGCGTTGACGGGCGCCCTGCCCGTCGGGCAGAACTCGCCACAGAAGGTGCCGTACGGCCTTTATGCGGAGCAGTTGTCCGGCACGGCGTTCACCGCGCCGCGCCGCGCCAACCGCCGCAGTTGGCTGTACCGGATCCGCCCGGCCGCGCTGCATGGACCGTTCGCACCCTTCGCGCAGCCGCGTTTCCACAACCGTTTCGACGAGGCATCGACGCCTCCAGACCAGATGCGCTGGAGTCCGTTCCCGTTGCCGGGCGCGCCGACCGACTTCGTGGATGGCCTGTTCACCATGGCGGGCAACGGCGCGGCGGCCGGCCAGACCGGCGTCGGCATCCACCTCTACGCCTGCAACGCGCCGATGCAGGGCCGCTTCTTCTATGACGCGGACGGCGAATTGCTGATCGTGCCGCAGCAAGGCCGTCTGCGGATCGCGACCGAACTCGGCGTGCTGGGGATCGAACCGCAGCAAATTGCGCTGATTCCACGCGGCGTGCGTTTCAAGGTGGAACTGCCCGACGGCGCTGCGCGCGGCTACCTGTGTGAAAACTTCGGCGCCCATCTGCGATTGCCGGAACTGGGGCCGATCGGTTCCAACTGCCTCGCCAATGCGCGCGACTTCGAAGCGCCTATTGCGGCGTACGAAGACATCGAAGGCGAGTTCGAACTGGTCGCGAAATTCCAGGGCAACCTGTGGCGCGCGTCGATCAAGCATTCACCACTGGACGTCGTGGCGTGGCACGGCACCCACGTGCCCTACCGCTACGACCTGCGCCGTTTCAACACCATCGGCTCGATCAGTTACGACCACCCGGACCCAAGCATCTTCAGCGTACTGACTTCGCCCAGCGACACGCCCGGTACCGCCAACATGGACTTCGCGATTTTCCCGCCGCGCTGGCTGGTGGCCGAACACAGCTTCCGTCCACCATGGTTCCACCGCAACACCGCCAGCGAATTCATGGGCCTGATCCACGGCGAGTACGACGCCAAGGACGCGAGCGCCGGCGGCGGCTTCGTGCCGGGCGGTGCATCGCTGCACAACTGCATGAGCGGACACGGCCCCGACGCAGCGAGTTACGCCAAGGCGCTCGCGATGGATACCACCCAACCGCAGCACGTCATGGATACCATGGCCTTCATGTTCGAGACACGCTGCGTGATCCATCCGACCCGTCAGGCGCTGGACGCGCCGCAACGACAGCGCGACTATCAGGATTGCTGGCAGGGACTGCAAAAGCATTTCGACCCCTCGCGGCGCTGAGCACACGACATGAAACTTGCAACCCTCAAGGAAGGCGGGCGGGATGGAACGCTGATCCTCGTCAGCCGCGATCTCGCGCACGGCGTGCGCGCCACCGGCATCGCACCCACCCTGCAGGCCGCGCTGGACGGCTGGCAGAACACCGCACCGCGCCTGCGTGCGCTGTACGACGCGCTGTGCCTGCACCGTCACAAGGCCGTCGAACACGCATTCGAACTGGATTTCGGTGTGCTGGCGTCGCCACTGCCACGCGCCTATGAATTCGTGGACGGCAGCGCCTACCTTCCGCACGTCGAACGCGTGCGCAAGGCGCGCGGCGCGACGGTTCCGGAAACCTTCTACACCGATCCCCTGATGTACCAGGCGACCAGTGCGGGTTTCCTCGGGCCGCGCGACCCGGTGGTGGTGCCCAGCGAGGATTACGGCATCGATCTCGAGGCCGAAGTGGTGGTGGTCACCGACGACGTCCGGATGGCGGTGACGCCGGAGCAGGCCACGCATCACATCCAGCTGGTGGGTTTGGTCAACGACGTGTCCCTGCGCAACCTGATCCCGGCGGAACTCGCCAAGGGTTTCGGCTTCCTGCAATCCAAGCCG
>DATFGL010000012.1:0-3865 GCA_035249465.1 Rhodanobacteraceae bacterium
CTCGCGGTGCACTTCCGCAGCCGCGTGCGCCTGAAGCTTGGCCGCCAGTTGGCGAGCCACGCCACCGTGTTCGCGCCATACAACCTGCTGATGTACGCGTTTTCCGCGGTGCCTGCCGGCGCGTTTCCCGAGCGCAAGCGATTCACCGCCGTGGACGCACTGCGCGACAACTGGCAGGCCATCCGCGACGAGGCCGCCGGCCTGTTCGACCAGGGCCACATCCGCGACGCGCTGAAGGACGACGACGCCAGCTTCGCCTCGTTCCTCAAGGTCGGCTGGAAGCGTTTCTACGTGAAGTGGTACGGCGAACCGCTTCCGTCCGCGCAAACGCTGTGCCCGAAAACGGTGGAGCTGGTGAACCGCATTCCCGGCGTCAAGGCTGCAATGTTCGCGCTGCTGCCGCCGGGCGTGACGCTGAACCCGCACCGTGATCCGTTCGCGGGCTCATTGCGTTACCACCTGGGCCTGATCACGCCCAATTCGCGCGATTGCCATATCTTCGTGGACGGCCAGGAATACTTCTGGCGCGACGGCGAGGACGTGATCTTCGACGAAACCTGCGTGCACTGGGTCGAGAACAAGACCGACATGACGCGCGTGATCTTCTTCGCCGACCTCGAACGCCCGCTGCGTTCGCGCGTAATGGTCTGGATCAACCACCACGTCAGCAACTTCATGGGCGCGATCACCGCCTCGCCCAACCAGGTCAGCGAACCCACCGGCGCGATCAACCGCCTGTTTTCGGCGCTGCGCCAGCGCCGCGAAAAAAATCGCGGCTTCAAGCAGCGTCACCGCAAACTGTTCAAGGGCATGAAATTCGCCGGCAGCGCGGCGTTGTTGTGGGTATTGCTGCTGGCGCCCTGGCCGCTGCTGCGCTGAAGACCGCGCACCTTTAACGCTCCAGGTCACGAATTCTCCTGCCTGCTTGGAGAAATTCCGGCATCATGGCCGCACGATGGTTGCGGGGAGCCGGCGTGGACGAACTCTGGCAGAGTCTGAGGCAGCGCAAGCTGGTGCAGTGGGCGATCGCTTACTGCGCGTTCGCGTTCGCGCTGATCCAGGTGCTCGACGTGGTCGCCGGCAGCTATCACTGGCCCGACCACGCGATGCACATCGTGTTCGGCCTGCTGGTGCTGGGCTTGCTGGTGGCATTGATCCTGGCGTGGTACCACGGCGAGCGCGGCGCGCAGCGGATCTCGGGGCCGGAGCTGCTGCTGATCGCGCTGGTGCTGGTCATCGGCGGCGGACTGCTGTGGTATTTCGGAAAACCCGGCTCGCCGGCCGCGACAACGAACTTACCCGCGAACGTGGCGAGCGTGCAGGAACCCGCGCCTGCCTCCTCTCCCGCCCCGGCGCCGTTCAACCCGCCTGCCGGCACGCTGGCGGTGCTGCCCTTCACCAACCTCAATGGCGATCCGAAGCAGCAGTATTTCAGCGACGGCATCACCGAGGAACTGACCAATGCGCTCGGCCAGAACGCCGCGCTGACGGTGATCGCCTGGGACACCGCATCGAAATTCCGCGACAGCCATGAGTCGCCGAACGCAGTCGGCGTGGCGCTGAACGTCGCCGCCCTCGTGCACGGCAGCATCGAGCGCGAGGGCGGCATGATCCGCGTGCTCGCGGAACTGGTGGACACCCGCACCGGCAAGCAGCTCTGGTCGGATCACTACGACGATTCGGCCGCCAACGTATTCCAGGTGCAGGACAAGATTTCCGCGGCGATCGCGGCGGCGCTGAACGTGAAGTTCGCCGCGCTGGGCCCGGCGTCCACGGTGAACCCCAAGGCGCACGACCTGGTGCTGAAGGCGCGCGCCTTGATGGAAACCGGCAGAACCGCCGCGCCGTTCGAACAGGCCCGCGCCTTGTACGAACAGGCCATCGCGCTCGATCCCGATTACGCCGACGCCCACGCCGGGTTGGCGCGCGCATGGCTCGACCTGACCGAAGTCTCCACGCTGACGCTGAAAGACGTGCTGCCCAAGGTGCGCGCGGAGGCCAATCGGGCGCTGGCGTTGGATCCGCGCAACGTGACAGCGCTGCTCGTGCTCGGCGACGACGATGGCGCAGAACACAAAATCGCGCAGGCCAGGGCCAAATTCGAACGCGCGCTGGCGCTCGATCCCAGCAACGCAGACGCGCATTTGAGTTACGGCAATGCACTGCCGATCCGGCAAGGGCTGGCGCAGAATCTGGAAGCGGTGCAGCTCGATCCCAGGAACGCCACCGCGCAGAACGACCTCGCGATCGTCTATCTGGACCTCGGGCAGTACGCGCAGGCGCTGGCACCATTGCAGGCCTTGATGAAACTGACGCCGCACAACGCCGACACCGCCATGCTGTTGGCGCTGACTTATTCGCTGCTGCACCGCCCCGAGGATGCGGTGAAGGCCTTCGATCTGGCCCAGCCCGACACGCCGCTGGCCAAGGCACTGGTCGCAGCGGGCCGGCTGACGTACCAGTCGGTGCTGGACCCCAAGCTGCACGCGCAGGCGTTGGTCGCGGTGGACGCGCTGCGGAAACGTTCCGACCTCGACCCGGTTTCCATGGCCGACGTGATCCAGCTTTACGGCGCGCTCGACCAGAATGCCACCGTGCTGGACCTGCTGCCGAAGTGGTGCGCATCGTCCCCGGTCTTCTGCGCCGACCTCAGCCTGTTCCCGGGGTGGATTCCGCTGCACGGCGACCCGCGCTTCCAGGCGCTGGTAAAAAAGTACGACACCGTCTCCAAACCCGCGCCCGCCGCCTCTGCTTCTCCGTAGGAGCGGCCCATGGTCGCGACAGCTCTTGATCCGCGGCGTCCGGAATGACGAGCTATTTTCCCAACCTCCGTGAGGCAGGGTTACGCAACCTGTCCGCGCACCCGCTCCACCAGCGCTTCGGCAAACGCGTGCGTCGTGCCGTTGCCGCCAAGATCGGGCGTGACACGGTCTCGCGCTTTCAGCGCGGCGCGGATCGCGTTGCGGATGCGCGTCGCCTTGGCGGTCATGTCGAGGTGGTCCAGCATCTCGGCCGCGGCCAGCAACAGCGCGCACGGGTCGGCCACGTTCTTGCCGGCAATGTCGGGCGCGGAGCCGTGCACGGCCTCGAAGATCGCCGCGTCCCTGCCGATGTTGGCGCCGGGCGCCAGGCCCAGTCCGCCCACCAGCCCCGCGCACAAGTCGGAAAGGATGTCGCCGAAAAGGTTGGTGGTGACGATCACGTCGAATTGCCACGGATTCATCACCAGTTGCATGCAGGTGTTGTCCACGATCATTTCGTTGAATGCGATCTGCGGATAGTCCTTCGCGATCTCACGCGCAACGTCGAGAAACAGGCCCGACGCGGTCTTGATGATGTTGGCCTTGTGCACCGCGGTGACTTTCTTGCGGCCCTTGCGCACGGCCAGCTCGAATGCATGGCGGACGATCCGCGAGGCGCCGTGGCGCGTGTTGCGCACGATGGATTGCGCGGTTTCGCCATCATCTGAAAGCGTCTGGCCCTCGGAAAGGTAGGCGCCCTCGGTGTTTTCGCGCACCGTGATGATGTTGATGTTCTCGTAGCGCGCCTTGGTGCCGGGAAAGCTGATCGCCGGGCGCACGTTCGCGTACAGGTCGAAATGCTTGCGCAGGGCGACGTTCAACGACGAAAAGCCCTTGCCGATCGGCGTGGTCAGCGGTCCCTTCAACGCGACGCGGTGCTTCGCGATCGCATCAAGTGTCGCTTGCGGCAACAGCTCGCCGTGCTTTTCCAGCGCCACCATGCCGGCTTCGACGAATTCGTAAGCGAGCCCGCACTCGAGCGCGTCCAGCACCTTCAGGGTGGCGGCCATGATCTCCGGGCCGATGCCGTCGCCACGAATTACCGCAATCGTCTTGGTCACGCA
>DATFGL010000013.1:0-4050 GCA_035249465.1 Rhodanobacteraceae bacterium
GGACGTGCCGCAGGGCAAGTACACGCTGGTGTTCCTGTCGGCGCCGGACAGTCCCGAGGCGGAAATCGAGCTGACATGCAACTGGGGCTCGAACGAGGATTACGGCTCGGCGCGCAACTTCGGGCATCTCGCGTTCCGCGTGGACGACATTTACGCGACATGCACGCGTTTGCAAGAGATGGGCGTCGCGATCAACCGGCCGCCGCGCGACGGCCACATGGCGTTCGTGCGCTCACCGGACCTGATCTCGATCGAGTTGCTGCAGGCCGGCAACGCCCTGCCGCCGGCGGAACCCTGGGTTTCGATGCCGAACGTCGGCATCTGGTGAATCAGCCGCGTGCGGCGACGAATGCGGCGCGTGCGGCTTCGAGCGTGTTCGCGATCACATCGTCGTCATGCGCCATCGACATGAAGCCCGCCTCGAACGGGCTGGGTGCGAAGTACACGCCGCGCTCCAGCATCGCGTGGAAGAACCGGTTGAAGGCCTCGCGATCGCAGGCCATGGCCTGCGCGAAGGTTGCGACCCTGTCGGTGCTGAAGAACAGCCCGAACATCCCTCCGACGCGGTTGGCGGAAAACGGCACGCCCGCCTCGCGCGCGGCGGCGATCAATCCGTCGGTGAGAGCCTGCGTCTTCAATGACAGGCGCTCATGGAATCCCGGTTCGTGCACCAGGTCCAGCATCGCAAGGCCCGCCGCCATTGCCACCGGGTTGCCGGACAGCGTGCCGGCCTGGTAGATCGGACCGGCCGGCGAGACTTGTTCCATCAAATCGCGGCGTCCGCCATAGGCGCCGACCGGCATGCCTCCGCCAATGATCTTTCCCAGCGTGGCGAGGTCGGGCGTGATCGCGTACAACTGTTGCGCGCCGCCGGGTGCGACACGGAAACCCGTCATCACTTCGTCGAAGATCAGCAAGGCGCCGTCACGCGTGCACAGCTCGCGCAGGGATTGCAGGAAGCCCGGCCGCGGCGGTACGCAGTTCATGTTGCCGGCGACGGGTTCCACGATCACGCAGGCGAGGGTCTTGCCCATCGTGTCGAACAACGCGCGCGCGGCGTCGATGTCGTTGTACGGCAGGGTAATGGTGAGATCAGCCAGCGCCTTGGGCACGCCGGGTGAATCCGGCACGCCCAGCGTCAGCGCGCCGGAGCCGGCCTTCACCAGGAACGAATCGCCATGGCCGTGATAACAGCCCTCGAATTTCACGAAGCGCTCGCGTCCGGTCGCGCCGCGCGCGAGGCGTAGTGCCGACAGCGTGGCTTCGGTCCCGGAATTGACGAAACGCAGCATTTCCATGGATGGCATCAGCGCGTGGATGGCTTCGGCAAGCTCGGCTTCCGCTGCGCACGGCGTGCCGAACGACAGTCCGTCGCGCGCCGCGCGTTCCACGGCTTCGCGCACGTGAGGATGGTTGTGGCCGGCGATCATCGGCCCCCACGAGCCCACGTAATCGATGTAGCGCTTGCCCTCGACATCCCACAGGTACGGGCCATTGGCACGCGCTGCGATGAACGGTTCGCCGCCGACCGATTTGAAGGCGCGCACCGGAGAATCGACGCCGCCCGGCAGCACGCGCTGCGCGCGCTGGAAAAGTTCGTGGTTGGTGCTCATGGGTTGTCTCGCGGCTCGAACAATGTGGTGAAGCGTTTCGCTTCGGCGCACACGTCGCGGGCACCGAACAAGGCGGAAATCACGGCCAGGTAATCGGCGCCGGCCGCGATCAGTGATCCACCATTTTCGGCGGTAACTCCGCCGATCGCCACCAGCGGCAAGCCAAATTCACGCGCATCGCGCAACAATTCGGGTTTTGCGTGGCGTGCGCCGGGCTTGGTGGCCGAGGGAAAGAAAGCGCCGAATGCGAGGTAATCGGCGCCCGCGGCGGAGGCTTCGCGCGCGCGTTGCAGCGAGTCGTAGCAGGAGACGCCGATGATCGCGTTCGCCCCGAGCGCGGCGCGCGCTGTCGCGATGCCGGAATCACCTTCACCCAGATGCACGCCCGCGGCACCGCTGGCCAGCGCGAGTTCCACGTCGTCGTTGATGATCAGGGGAACCTCGAACTCGCGACATGACTCGGACAGCGCGCACGCTTCGCGCAATCGGCGCATCGCGTCGTGCGTTTTGTCGCGGTATTGCAGCATCGCCGCACCGCCTTCCAGCGCTGCGCGCGCGACCGCCGGGAAATCCGCGCGCGGT
Organism: Rhodanobacteraceae bacterium; assembly: GCA_035249465.1. Taxonomy (GTDB): domain Bacteria; phylum Pseudomonadota; class Gammaproteobacteria; order Xanthomonadales; family Rhodanobacteraceae; genus 66-474. The sequence continues at coordinate 2,196 of DATFGL010000013.1, forward strand.
CCATCCGTGATGGCGTAAAGCCCATTGCGAAGCCGTGCCGACGGCAGGCGAGGGTATGGGTTCGGGGTGTTCTGGGACATTCGGCTTGACTTGCGTCAATGGCTCGCTTTCATGCAGGCGCGCAACTTGCGACAATAGACGGCATCGTCCCTTGCGTCACGCCCATGAATGCTTCAGCCGAAACCGTCGTCACCTACCGCAAGTTCATGTGCGTGGTCTGCGGCTTCATCTACGACGAGGAAGCCGGCCTTCCGGAAGAGGGCATCGAACCGGGTACGCGCTGGGAAGACATTCCCGATACCTGGACGTGCCCGGATTGCGGCGTCACCAAGGACGATTTCGAAATGGTCGAGATCGACGGCTGATTGCCCCGCCGTTGCCCCAATTGCGTCATGCCGCGTTCATGCCGGTGTGTTGGCATGGAGTCAACGCGGACCGGGGTGATGCAGCATGCGCGAATTCGTGCCATTCGATGATCGCTGGTTCGACAGCGAGCCGCCGGGTCCGCTGATCCCGCTGCCCATGAATTTCACGTGCACGCACGACCCCGACGGCGTTTTTCACTGGGTGCCGGAAAGGGTGCCGGAGAACGTGATCAGGTCGCCCTTGCGTGCTTCCAGTTTCGCAGCCGTGCCGGCATTGAGTTCCAGCACGTAACGCGCAGGCGCGTTGCTGGGATACAGCTGGCATGGGTCCGCCTTGCACGGCTGCGCGTTGGCCTGGACAGCCACGAGCCGGCGGTGCGCGTCGAAGAACAGCATGTCCAGCGGGATCAGCGTGTTCTTCATCCAGAACGTGCGCGGCTCGTCGTCCTGAAACACGAACAGCATGCCGTGATCGGCAGCCATGGACGTGCGATCCATCAGCCCGTGCTCCTGCTCGGCGGGGGTGGCGGCGATTTCCACCGTGAAACGGTGCCCGTCCAGCGTCACCGCGGGATGGGCTGGGGCCGTCGGCGGCGCGGCGCAGGCCGGGCACGCCAGCACCGCGACGAAGAGAACTGGGCCAAGCAGGGGAAAAGGTCGCATCGGGATCGCCTTGGGTGTGCCAAAACCGCAGTGTAGCGCGGCTTTGCGCGCGACCACTTCCAAACCGGGATCGATCGGGCTATCCTTGTCGGCCCGTGTGACGCAACGCTTCGCGCGGACGGTTTTCGGCCTGCAAAAACTTTCTCCAAAGTTGTTGACAGCCCCGGAAACTTGGCTACAATGGGCGGCTCACGTGACGAAATGTCCGTGACGCGAAACCGCAAGGTGACGCACCGCAAAGCTCCTTGACAGTGTGCACAGGTGACTTGTGTGGGCGGCTTGCAGGTGGACGAAAGTTCATCGATGCAAGACGTCCAAACCTTTGAACCTTAGTGATTCAGCGATGAATTGCAGTTCAGGGTTCGGATTCTTCTCAAAACAGGCAGCCTTCGGGTTGTCGAAACCTTAAGTGAAGAGTTTGATCCTGGCTCAGATTGAACGCTGGCGGCATGCCTAACACATGCAAGTCGAACGGCAGCATGAGGTGTAGCAATACATCTTGATGGCGAGTGGCGGACGGGTGAGGAATGCATCGGAATCTGCCCAGTCGTGGGGGACAACGCAGGGAAACTTGCGCTAATACCGCATACGACCTTCGGGTGAAAGCAGGGGATCTTCGGACCTTGCGCGATTGGATGAGCCGATGCCGGATTAGCTAGTTGGCGGGGTAATGGCCCACCAAGGCAACGATCCGTAGCTGGTCTGAGAGGATGATCAGCCACACTGGGACTGAGACACGGCCCAGACTCCTACGGGAGGCAGCAGTGGGGAATATTGGACAATGGGGGCAACCCTGATCCAGCAATGCCGCGTGTGTGAAGAAGGCC
>DATFGL010000014.1:0-24405 GCA_035249465.1 Rhodanobacteraceae bacterium
TGCACAAGACTTGGTTGCCCATCTCGGCAAGACAGGTGCCGGTCACGAGGCCCACGTAGCCGGTGCCGAAGATGGTGAGTTTCATGCGCGCGGACGTCCCTGCGGAAAGCCCGCGATTCTAGCAGCCGCGCGAAGGGATCCGAGGTTGTTCCCGTGCAAGCACGCCGACACTCACGGATGAACGCGGAGCAGCACATTCGGCCAAAAGCCAGGGACCGGCGACCCACGGTAGTACCCGCCCCGGGCGATCAATCCATTCCGTACCGTGTGGTCGCCTTGCCGGGTCGACTCACGACTCGCTGTAATCTGTGCAAGACACGCGCGGATTCCACATCGAGAACACGCCCTCCGGGTTGAACTTCCAAGCCCACACGTGCAGGCTGTAAAACGCCGGCTGGCCGAAACGGTTGGGGGCATCCATGTAGTCGAACAACTGGCCCATCAGGATCGGCGGACCGACGCCGTTGGCGTCCCAGCCATAGTCGCCACCCGCAATCGCCAGGTATTCCACCGCGACCAACTGCAACTTGCCGTTGCTCAATGGCTCGTACACCAGCAGCTGCGGATGCGCGACGTCGAGGGTGCTGTGTTGCGGCGGATTGTTCAGGGGTCCCACCAGAGCGGGATTGAGGTAGTGCACGCCCATCCCGCCCTCTTCCGCGCCACTGACGCAACCCAGAACCGCACCGTAACCGTCCGCTTCGGCTTTCTTCACATCCTGATATTTGGCGGTGGCTTGGCGCACCGCCGCGACCAGCCCGGTCGCCGGCTGATACGTGAAATCCTGCTCCTGCTCCTGTGCTGATTGCGGGGTAAAGGCGGAAGCCGCTGACATCGGCGCTGCCAGTGCCACGGCGAGCGCGCCGCACAAAACTGTTTTGCTGGGAAGGTTCATGCCTGTTCTCCTCTCTGTTGTTCCGGCGGCCGGGCGACACCCCTGCGGTGTCGCCCGATGGCCGCGATCGACTCGGTACACGGCTTGTTGGAGAGCGGCTGGGTGCGCGAGCTATTTGGCCGCGAGCTTGGCCGCACTGGCCGCTTGCTGCGCAGCCACGTATTGCCGCAACCACGCCTGGTAACGGTGCTGCACACGCTCGATCCCGCCGGTCAAGGTTTCGGGGTAAGACGTGCTCGCCCCGAACAGCATGCCGATTTCGCGGGCCGAGAAGTTCGCACGGATCAGGCGGTGGAAATCCGAGCAGATCGACGCGTCGTTCGGTGGCGTACAGGCGGAAATGTCTGCCGCCGAGACGTTGATTTGCGGCATGTTCTGACTTTGACCGGCCGCGGAAGCGACACCGACAACACCGGCAAGGACGATGGCGATGGAGATTGCGTTGAGTTTCATGGCATTTCACCTCTGAGACCTGCAGCAGGTCTTCCTTGACGGGCATGCATGGATTTGGGGTCCGCCTGCATCCGGCTGGCGGTGACTGTCTGCCTGGCTTGGCGAGCCCGGGCCATGGCGGTCAGGTCCCGCACCTGCTGCGCACTGAGTTCGCCTTCGCCCATGATTTGCTCGTACAGCGCCCGTCCCACGGCCTGTCGAAAACGCCGGTTGGCGGATGCGTACCTGACGGGCTGCTCGTAGTTGGCGGCCGGACCGATCGCCAATTCGACCTCGCGAACCGTCATGCCGGTGGCCTGGGAGAGGAGTTCGGTCGTGTTGACGCCGCCCTGTGCGCTTGCACGGGTTGCAACAGGCAACGCAAGGGCAGCCGCGATACCGAGGCAAATGGCTCGTTGGAAGATTTTCATGGCTGTCTCCGGGGTTGTGGGTGATGGTGGCGCCCGTACCTGCGACGACGGGTCCTTCCACGCCCCCAGACTGATCCCCGGAGAAATCCCTGTGCAGAGAAAGTGGGTGACTTCACCGTGACACGTCGGCGCCAGCGCACCAACCGGCACCTGCTCCGGCTCGGTGTCTTACCGAGGCAGCACCGCGACCCTGGTCGCGGTGCCCTGGCCGTGCTGGTACAGCAGGCTGTCGCCGACCACCAGATAGCCGTGGCCGGTGGCGTAGTCGTCGACGCTGAAAGTATCGGGCTCGGCGTCGACCTGCCGGATGTCCATGCGTCGCAGCATGTCCACGAAGCCGCCGCGGCCCAAGGCGCGGAGCGCCGCCAGGTCTTGCGCCGTCAGCCGCACCTTGTGCCGCCCGCCATCGGTCGGGTGGCTGTGGATGCTGTCGCCGGTCAGCGTGCCGCCGCCCGGCGCGCTGATCGGTATGAGGCACACCACCCGGGACCTTTCGGTCGTCAACACCACCTGCAGCGCGCCCGCGTCGTCGCGTGCAATGACGCCGCACGCCTCGGTTCCGGTCTCATCGGTCCAGCCTTTCAGTACCTGCGCGACCCGCAACACGAACGCGTCACGCCTCTCGCCAGGCGTCGCGGTGTAGATGCCCACCACCCAAGCCGTGGTCTTGTAAGACTGGGTAGCCCCTCCTGCGGACGCGGGCTCGATTCCGCCAAGGACTACCGAACTGGCCAAGGACAAGCCCCACAACACCGACTTGAAAAGGCAAGGGCAGCCGCGATACCGAAGCAAACGGCTCGCTGGAGGATTTCCGTGGCTGTCTCCCGGCCTGTGATCGAGTGCCGCGTTCGTGCTTGCGCTGGTGGGCTCTGCCATGCCCCCAGACTGGTTCCCGGAGACATCCCTGCGCAGAGAAAGTGGGTGACTTCACCGTGACCCGTCGGCACCGGGGCGTTCGGTGAGGACACGCAGGCGTATAGTCGAAATCGCGAAGTCACCACGGCGACGCGAGCAACCCCGAGGAGGTGCCCCATGCCCATGTACGTGATCGAACGCGAAATACCCGGTATCGGCAACATCAGCGACGAGCAGGCACGGCAAACCATCCTCGCCTCGCTCGACGTGCTCGACGAGTTGGGTGAGGAAATCAGGTGGGTGCAGAGCTACGTCGTCGAGGACAAGGTGTACTGCATCTACTTCGCGCCCGATGAGAGCCTGATCCGCCGGCATGCGGAGAAAATGGGCATCCCGGCGAACCGGATCTCGGAGGTCCGACGGATGCTGGATCCCCATGCCGGCACGGCGGCGAGCTGCATGGGCTGAACGCGGCGCGACGGTCAGTCTGCGGCCGACTCACCCGGTTCGGACCCGGCGAGGCACTGTTGCACGTACTCGATGGCCTCGCGCATGTCCATGGCCGCACCACGCCGGCGACAGTCTTCGACCTGCTCGGCCGCCAGCGCTTCGCGCGCGGGCCGCAACGCCTCCTCCAACCGGACCTGCTGATAGGGATACGCGACCATGGTACGGCTGGCCCGCAACGCCTCGGCCGCCGCCGCCAGCGTCAGCCCTTGCCGATAGTGCGTTCGCGCAACCTCCAGCGCCGCGCAACCCTCGATCAGGCTGGCCACGCCGCGCTGGAAGCCCTGTCGGCTGTTGATCCTGAGCGCATCCGCGAACAATGATGCCGCCCTGTCATACTCGGCCTGCAGCAACGCCAGATGCCCCAGATCGGTCCAGCAGCGCGCGATGCCGAGCACGTCACCTGCCTTCAAGAAGCGCTTCGCGCTGCTTCGATAGTGCTTTTCCGCCTCTTTGTAACGGCCTGCGACCATCGCGATGTCACCCAAATGGTTGAGACACCACGCAACCGGTGTCCACTCCTTCTTCTTCCGGAACAATTCGAGGGCGCGCTCCATGAGGCCACGGGCCTCGTCGTGTTCGCCGAGTGCCAGCCGCGCAACCGCAAGGTTGCTCAGGGCGGCGGCGGTTTCGCGTTCCGAACCCGAAGCCTCGCACAGGCGCAGGCATTCTTCGTACACGTTCACGGCGTCCGCATAGCGCCGCCGGAAGCCGTAGTGGACCGCAATGCTGTTCAGCGCCATGATTTCGGTGGATCTGTCGCCGCAGCCCCTGGCAACTTCCAGCGAGCGCTTGTAGCGCGCGATGCCTTCTTCCAGCCGGCCCAGCCGCCCTTCCACGCCAGCCGCAAAACAGGCCACTTGCGCCCACAGCATCGGGGCGGTGGACGGCTTGAACTGTTGCAGGACTCTCAACATCACGCGACATGCAACCGTCAGGTGCTCGCGCCGTTCCCAGTAAAAGTACAACGCGCGCACCAGGCGCAATGCCCACTGCCCATCGCCGCATTCGATCAGACAGTCCAGTGCGGCAAGGAAGTTGTCCTGTTCCAGATCACAGCGCACCAGCCAATCCTTGCGCGCCTTGCCGGCGATCGGCCCGACACCTTCCTCGGCCAGCACCAGGCAATACGCCGCGTGGGCTCTGCCGACGGCGTCACGTTCGCCGCTTGCGGCCAGTTGTTCCAGGCCGTATTCGCGGATGGTTTCCAGCATGGCGTAGCGCGGTTCGTCCGAATCGGAAGTTGCTTGCAGCAGATTGTTGTCCCGCAACCGGGCCACGCCCGTGGCCACGTCGATGCCGAGATCGCCGCCCACATCGGCCACGGCTTCGGCCGCCTCGAGCGTAAAGCCACCGGCAAACACCGACAGCCGGCGGTACAAGGTCCGTTCGGGCGGGGCGAGCAGGTCGTAACTCCATTCGATCGCATTGCGGAGCGAGCGCTGCCGGTCGGGCACATCCGCGACATTGCCCGCGGGTACGTCGAGCCGTTCCGGAAACCGCTCCAGCAACTGCATGGGCGACAATGTGCGGCATTGCGCCGCGGCCAGCTCGATCCCGAGCGGCAGGCCATCGAAACGCCGACAGATGCGGGCCACCGCCTCGGCGTTCGCGGTATCCAACCTGAAACCCGGACGTACGGCGGCCGCGCGCTGCACGAACAACGCCACGGCCGGCACGACAGCCAATTGCTCCGGTGGCAGCGTGTCGCTCTCGGGCAACGCCAGCGGTGCAACCGAATACTCGCACTCGCCATACAGATGCAGCGCGACCCGGCTGGTCACCAGCACCTTGAGCGAGCTGCACGCATCCAGCATTGCGCCAATCACGGGCGCCGCTTCGGCAAGCTGTTCGAAGTTGTCCAGGATCAGCGGCGGTGAACGCTCAAGACCGTGCAGGTACCTGCAGACTGTCTCGATCGGCGGCATGTTGTCGTCCGCACGCAACCCCAGCGCACGCAACAACGCCAACTGCAAGACCTGCGCGTCTGCAACGCTCGCGAGCGCGATGTACGCGACATCGCCGGGAAGCTGCTCTTGCAGACGCAGCCCCACTTCCGTTGCCAGGCGGGTTTTCCCACTGCCGGCCGTGCCGGTGAGGGTCACGAGGCGTGGGCCGACGTCATCGCCCAGCATCGCGAGCAATTCCGCCACCTCGCGTGCCCGACCGATCAGGGGCGTGCGGGGTGCAGCCAGCGTGTTGCTGCGGAACCCCTGCCGCCACGATGCGGTTCCACGCAACAGGCCGACGACCTTGGCTGCCTCTGATGCCACAGTGGCGGCGGCAGGAACCTGCGCCGTGATTTCTGCCTGATAGTGGCCCTTCGGGATCGTGATCCGGACGGGATCGGTGCGGCCTTCGTTATCGTAGTAGCGGCCCAGGCGGTTGCGCAGGCGGCGCCCGTGCACACGCACGATGGTATCCACACGCGGGTCGAACTCCGCGCCCCGCTGAAATACGTCCACTCCGATCGCGTATTCCTTGAGCGGCGCTCCGGGGCCACTGATCTTCTGCTCGACGACGTAGCGGAGGAACCGGCTGAGCATCGGCGCATTGCGAAATGCGTCGCTGGCAAGGACACGCTGCAGCTGCGCCCGAATCGACTCGGCGTCGCATCCGTCAGCAGCTGGCACGGGCTGGCTCACGTACTCTGTCCGATTATCCGACGATCATACTGCGCGTCGGCGGCACGCGCGGTCGCGAGGTCCAAGCAGCCGGTGCCGAAGACGGTCAGTTTCATGCGGGATCCACGGCTGACGGAAAACGGGCAATTCCACTGGACTGCGGAGTGGTATAACGCAATCGTGAGATCCGAAGAGACCAGCCATGTCGAATAACAGGCGAGACATGCTTTCACGCCCTTGGGGACCATGGTTGCTTTGGGTCGCGCCGTGGATACTGATCGTCGCCAGCGGTTCCCTGGGCGACAACCGTGTCCGCACGGGTGCTTGGACCTTCGCATTCGCGGTGATGGGGAGCGCATGCGTCGTCAACGCCCGCCGGTGTGGACGCCGGCACTGCTTCTATACCGGACCGTTGTTCCTGCTCGCCGCGCTCACCTCGCTGCTTCACGGAACCGGTGTCTTGCCGCTGGGGCGGAACGGCTGGAATTGGATTATCGGAATCACCGTCGCCGGCAGCCTGTTGGCCTGCTGCGGACTGGAGCCGTTGTTCGGAAAATATTCCGGCAAGCGCCCACCCGGTGCGGATTAATCCTTCTCCTGTAGCCGCGAACGCCAACTGTCCTTCTGCTGCAGTTTGTCCAGCACCACGCGCAAGTCGTCCGGCAATGGTGCGGAAAAGCTGTATGCACGTTCGTCCAGCTCGAATTCGAAACGGGCGGCGTGCAGGAACATGCGTTTCAGACCGAGCTTGGCGAAGCGTTTGTTGGCCTCGCGCTCGCCGTACTTGGGATCGCCCGCCAGCGGATAGCCCGCATGCGCGGCGTGTACGCGGATCTGGTGGGTGCGGCCTGTGGCGAGCGTTGCCTCGACCAGGCTGCAATCCGGGTAATGCTCGATTTCTCGGAAAAATGTCAACGCCGGCTTGCCGTCATCGTCCACCCGCACCATCCGCTCCCCACCCGTCAATACCGACTTCCGCAAGGGTACGTTCACGTCGAACCTCGCGCGCCGCAGCTTGCCGGTCATCAGGCACAGGTACTGCTTCTTGGTTTCGCCCGACCGGATCGAATCCTGCACGCCGGTCAGGCCGCGCCGCGAACGCGCAAACACCAGCACGCCCGAAGTATCGCGATCCAGCCGATGCGCCAGTTCAAGGTGATCCTTCGGCCGCGCCGCGCGCAGCAGTTCGATCGCGCCGAACGTGACGCCGCTGCCGCCGTGGCTGGCGATCCCGGCGGGCTTGTCGATGGCCAGGAAATCCTTGTCCTCGAAAATCACGGCTTGGCGAATTTCATCCAGCATCGCCGCCGGCGGTGCGCCAGGTTCCGGACGCCCGGCCACCCGCACCGGCGGAATCCGCAACTGGTCGCCCGCCGCCAATCGGGTATCCGGTTTGGCGCGCTTGCCGTTCACCCGCACCTGGCCGGTCCGCAGCAGGCGGTAAATATGGGTCTTCGGCACCCCCTTCAGGAGCGTCGCCAGACAGTTGTCGATGCGCTGGCCGTCGCGTTCGGGGCCGACCGCCACGGTTCGCACCGAACTGAAGTCCTTGGCCGAAGTTGCCGTTCCCATTGGAAAAAACCCCGTGCAATGCTAGGATTGATCCGCGTCAAGCAGGCTCTGGCCCCTCATGGACCACCCTGTACCCGCCCGCCGCGCGGACAAGGCTTCCGCCTGCCATTCCTGACCGGGAGCAGCCGGTACCCTGTAATCGTAACGATCGGGTCGATGTTTGCCCACTGCCGGCATGACGGTGCGGGGACGTCGGGACGCGAACAATCCCATTCATCACCAGCCGGGGCCGCACATCGGACCCGGCGACTGCCGCCAGGCGCGGCACGTCACCCGGCCGGCCGCCCCATGAAGGCGCCGCCGAAGACGCGTTCGCGCCGGCGACTTCAAGGAATTCACAATGAAACGCATGTTGATCAACGCAACTCAGCGTGAGGAGTTGCGTGTGGCCATCGTCGATGGCCAGGCCCTGTACGACCTCGACCTCGAAATTCCCTCGCGCGAACAGAAGAAGTCGAACATCTACAAGGCCCGGATCACCCGGGTCGAACCTTCCCTCGAAGCCTGCTTCGTCGATTACGGCGCCGAACGCCACGGCTTCCTGCCGCTGAAGGAAATCTCGCGCGAGTACTTCACGCCCGGCGTCGACCACAACAAGGCCGGCATCCGCGAGCTGCTGAAGGAAGGCCAGCAACTGATCGTGCAGGTCGAGAAGGAGGAACGCGGCAACAAGGGTGCCGCGCTCACCACTTATATATCGTTGGCCGGCCGCTACATGGTGCTGATGCCGAACAGCCCGAACGCGGGCGGCGTGTCGCGCCGGATCGAGGGTGAAGACCGGCAGGCGCTGAAGGAAGCCTTGGCGCACGTCACGGTGCCGGACGAGATGGGCCTGATCGTGCGCACCGCGGGCGTCGGCCGCGATGCCGAGGAATTGCAGTGGGATCTGGACTACCTGCTGCAACTGTGGAAGGCGATTTCCGAAGCTGCCGCCGCGAAATCCGCACCGTTCCTGATCTACCAGGAATCCAAACTCTTCATCCGCGCCCTGCGCGACTACCTGCGTGCCGACATCGGCGAGATCCTGATCGACGAGCCTTCGCTGTACGAAGACGCCAGGCAGTTCATGCAGCAGGTGATGCCCAACAGTCTGCGCAAGCTCAAGCTCTACAGTGACGACGTACCGCTGTTCACGCGTTACCAGATCGAGACCCAGATCGAGAGCGCCTACGACCGCTACGTGCGGCTGCCCTCCGGCGGTTCGATCGTGATCGACCCGACCGAGGCGCTGACCTCGATCGACATCAACTCCTCGCGCGCCACCAAGGGCAGCGACATCGAAGACACCGCGTTCCGCACCAATTGCGAAGCCGCAGTCGAAGTCGCGCGCCAATTGCGCATCCGCGACCTGGGCGGCCTGGTGGTGATCGACTTCATCGACATGGAAAGCTCGCGCCACCAACGCGAAGTCGAAGAAAAACTGCGCGACGCGCTGAAGCTCGACCGCGCGCGTGTGCAGATCGGCCGCATCTCGCGTTTCGGCTTGATGGAATTGTCGCGCCAGCGCTTGCGCCCGAGCCTGGAAGAATCGACGCAGATCGTGTGCCCGCGCTGCGACGGCCACGGCCGCATCCGCGGCATCGAATCGCTGTCGCTGTCGGCGTTGCGCCTGATCGAAGAACACGCGATGAAGGAAAACACCGGGCAGGTGCTGGTGCAGGCGCCGGCGCGCGTGGCCAACTTCCTGCTCAACGAAAAACGTTCCAGCGTGGTCGAGATCGAACTGCGCCACAAGGTGCACGTGGTGATCGTCGCCGACGAAAACCTGGAAACCCCGCACCTCGAAATCACCCGCATCCGCGAAAGCGAGATGGGCGAGCACGCCAAACCGAGCTACGAGCGCCTGACCGAAGTGGCCGCCGCGCCGCAACCGCGCATGGGCGTGGTCGTGCACGGCGAGGAACCCGCGGTCAGCGGCATCCAGCGCGCCACGCCGATGCCGCAACGCGAAGAAATGGAAACGGTTCACGCGCCCGTCGTTTCCTCGGCTCCCACCACTCCGGCTGCCGGTTCCGGTGGCTTGCTCGGTCGCCTGTTCGGTTGGTTCCGCGCAACCCCCGCGCCCGAGCCAACCCTTGCGGAACTGACGCAGTCGCAACGCACGCCGCAATCCGGCCACGCGCAACGTCGCGACCGTATGTCCGACCGCCGCCCGGACGCTTCGCGCAGCGGCGCGCGCCGCAACGGCCACGATCGCGATCGCGATGGCGAATCGCGTCGCGGTCGCCAGCAGGGCCAGCAGCAATCGAAAGGTGCGCAGCCCAAGCAGAACAAGCCGCGCAACGATGATGCGCAACGGCAGGCGCGTCCGGCACAGAAACCCGCGGTGCCGGCGGCATCGAAGCCGGCCATGGAATCCCGTGAACAGGGCGCGAAGCTCACGCGCGACGAATCCACGAACGCGCCACAGCAGGACGCACAGCGTCCGGCCGTCACAAAACCCGCGCCCGCTCCGGGCGCCGGCGTCGAAACCGGCGGGCCCGTCGAGAACGTGGTCACTGGCGGCGAAGGCTCCCCGGCGCTGGCCGCTGCCGCGGATGCCGCGGGCGCCGGCAAGCGTCGTCGCGGCCGCCGTGGCGGACGCCGCCGCAAACACGCGAACGCCGCGGCGCAGGACGGCGCCGCCCCCACCGTGCCGCACGACATCGATGACGAGGATGCCGATCGCAACGGCACGTCACAATCGACACAGTCGTCGAATGCCCGCGACGAGTCGCCACGTGCAACCAATTCCGTGCCTGCCGAAAAGGCTCCAGCGCCCACTCCTGCCACACCTGCACCGGTCGTGCACGAGCACGCGCCCATCACGCCGCCGCTGTTCGCCGTACCGGAACAGAAGCCCGTAGCACCTGTGCCAGCGCCGCCGCGGCCCTCCATCGCGGCGAGCGCATCCAGCGGCAACGTGCCCCCGCCCGCGACGCCGCCGGTGCACGCGCCGGCGTCCGTGAAGCCCGCTTCGATCGCGCCATCACCCGCGGCCCCGCCGCCACCGGGCGTGGCTTCGGCAACACCTTCACCGCTGCCTCCAGCCTCCGTCGCGACGCCGCCGGTCCATCCGGTTGCACCGGCCGTACCCAAGCCCGAACCCGTGACGCCGTCGCTGTTTGCCGCACCGCCCGCGGTGCGCCCCGTCGCGCAACCGCTGCCGCGTCATCCGGTGCTCCCCACGCCGCGTCCGTTGTCCGGCGCGATCAGGCCGATGTTGACGCCGCAGTTATTGCCCAAGGCACCCGCGCCCGCGCCGGAAACACCCGCGACGCAGGACAAACCGGGCGAATGATGTTTGCGTCCGCCGGCCTGGCGCGCCGGCGGACGTTCAGTGGCACACCCGGCTTTCAGCGCGCAGCGACCGATGGCTGGGCCAGCAACCCGTGCACCGTCAGCAGGTGCGCCAGCGCGATGGTGTGCTGCACACCCAGTTTCTCGAACAGACGCTGCTTGTAGGTGGACACGGTCTTGGCACTCAGGTGCAGGCGGTTGGCGACCTCGTTGACCGCCAGACCACGCGCCAGCATCAACGCGACTTCGAGTTCGCGCGATGACAGCGATTCCAGCGGCGACGCTTCGCCGTCCACCGCGGACAGGGCCATCTCGCGCGCGATGGCAGCATCGAGATAACGATGCCCGCCCGCGACGGTGCGCACCGCCTGCAGCAATTCTTCGGCGGCGCATCCCTTGGTCAAATAACCGAGCGCACCCGATTGCAGCAGCCGGCGCGGGAACTGTGCATCCTGCACCACCGTCAGGATCACGATGTGGGTGCGCAGGCCCGCACGTTGCGCGCGCTCGGTCAGCTCGAGCCCGCTCATGCCCGGCATGTGTACATCCACCAGCGCAACATCGGGCTTGACGGAGCGCAGCAGGCGCAATCCGTCCTCCGCGTTGCTGGCTTCGCCCACTACTTCTATGTCGGGCTGCCCGGAAAGGATCAGGCAGAAACCCGAGCGCACCAACTCATGGTCATCGACCAATACTACCCTGATCATGCATCGCTCCCCCCGATACGCGCGGCGCAACCCGCCCTGCAACCCTAAACGGCGAACGCCTCCCATTGCAAGACGCAATGGCCGGAACGCCGGCCGCGTTGTGTGATCGCCTCTACACTATGCCGATGCACACATGGATGCACCGCGCGATCTTGGCACTCGAAGCCGCGCGCTCCGTCGTCAACCATCTGATTCGCCCGAATCCGACATCCGCCCTCGCGAAGTCCCAACGAATGGCCAATACCGTCGCGCAATAACCGCCATGGACCTTCCCCGCGCATGACCCCAGCCCCGAGCCTGCGCGAACACCCTTTGCTGCATTCGCTGTTGCACACCGGCAAACGCGACGTACCTGCCACCGTCGCCTTGCGCAACACGGCGGCGATCGTGCTGCCACTTGCGATCGGCTCGCTCACGGGCCACCTGCTTGCCGGGCTCGGCGTTTCCACCGGCGCACTCAACACGCTGTTCGCCGATCAGCCGGGCCCCTACCGCCTGCGCCTGCGGCGCATGCTTTTGACAGCGCTGGTCGCGGGCATCGCGGCGTTCGCCGGTTCCGTGCTCGGCCAGTGGCCGGCGGCGTTCTTCCCTGCTGCTGCGGTGTGGGGATTCGGTGCGGCGATGATGGTCGCCATCGATGCCCACGCCACGCGCGTGGGCCTGACCAGCCTGATCCTGCTGGTGATCATGGGCGCCGAACCGCATGCCGCGCGGGAAGCGTGGCCCGCCGCCGTGCTGATCTTCGCGGGCGGCGTGTTGCAGACCCTGTTCGCGATCGCGGCGTGGCCGCTGCAGCGCTATCGCCCGGAGCGGCTCGCACTCGCGCAGGCGTTTCGCGCGCTCGCCGGTTTCGCGCGCACCGAGGTCGCGCATGGTGGCGCGGTCGCACTGCCGCCCTCGCTCAACGATCTCCAGGTCCTGCTGTTCGGCGAAGGCCGGGCGCGCGGACGTGCGGTCGAAGCATTTCGCGTGCTGGCCGAACTGGCCGAGCGCATCCGGCTGGAGCTGTTCGCGGTGGCCCAGCAAGAGGCTCTTTGCGGCGCGACCGGCAAGCGGGATTCCATCGCGGCATCGCGCACGGCCGCGGCGGAAGTGCTCGACGCGATCGCCGCCGCGCTGGAACAAGCAGCACCTCCACAGGCGGACGCCGCGCTCGCGGCATTCAAGCGCGCAGCCATCCCCGTCGAATCCGCTGCCTTCCCACCCGAAACGAATCTCGCGCTCGCACATCTTGCCGCGCTCGGCGGACAGTTGCGCGCTGCCGTCCGCAACGCCGACACCGCGGGCAGTCGCGGCGAAATCCGTGCGCAGCGCGCCGAGTTCCGCCTGCCGCGGATGATGCGAGCGGGCAATTCCTTTGCAACGCTGCGTGCAAACCTGCGCCTGTCGTCACCGGCATGCCGGCACGCGATACGTTGCGGCGTGTGCGTCGCGATCGCGCTGGCGCTGTCGCATGCGCTGCCGTTGTCGCGTGGCTACTGGATGCCCATGACCGTCGCGATCGTGCTGAAACCGGATTTCGGCGCCACCTGGCGCTACGGCCTGCTGCGCGTCGCGGGCACGCTCGGCGGCCTGCTGCTGACGACCGCCGTCCTGCATATCGGCGGCGTCGGCAACTTCTGGATCGCACTCTCGCTGATGGCGGTGCTGTGCTTCGCGTTTCGCGAGTTGGCGACCGTGCACTACGGCATCGCGGTCGTGTGCCTCACCGGCACCGTGGTGATCCTGCTGTCGTTTTACGGCATCCCGGCGGCGGCTTCGGTGCAGGCGCGCGCGGTGGACACGATGCTCGGCAGCGCGCTGGCACTGCTGGCCTATTTTGCATGGCCGACCTGGGAACGGGGCCGCGAACGCGCGACCCTGGCGGACCTGCTGGACGCCTACGCCGCCTATCTCGACGCGACATTGCACGGTGACGCGCAGGCGCGCCATGCAACCCGCATCGAAGCTCGCGCGGCACGCAGCAGCGCCCAGGCATCGCTGGATCGCTTGCGCGCGGAACCGGCGAGCCGAGCCAACCTGCCGCGCGCCGAAGCACTGGTGGCGCAGGCCAACCGCGTGGTGCGTGCAGTCATGATGCTCGAAGCCGCGCGCAGCGACGCCCAGCCCGAACCCAGTCCGCAACTCGCCGATTTCGCTCACGCCTGCGACGCCGCCCTGCGCGAAAGTGCCGGTGCATTGCGCGAAGCGCGTGCACCGCACGGGGAATTCCCGCTGCGCACGCTGCAGAGGACGCTCGCAGCATCGCTTCCCGAATCCGATGATGCATTCGCCGTCAGCCTGAGCGACGCCAGCGACCGCATCGTGGATGCCATCGACAGCTTGCTGCACGTGTTGACGCAGGAACGCGCGAGCCCGGCGATAGTGGCAACCCGCACCCCTCTCCCCTCGGGGTGAGGGGTCTTGCTTCCTACTTCATCGCCACGGTGTCGGCGGTGGTGGGCAAGCCGACCTTCCTGCGCAACGCGGTGAAACACGGGTCGCCGCGGTAGCGCAGGATCAGCGGCTCGTAGAGCAGATAGTTGATGGTGCCGCCTGAGGCCAATGAGGCATCCCATCACGAAATGCCGCCACCGGTGCGCCAGCCCGGTCCGGCCGCGATCCCTGCGTCGCCTATACTTGTCCAATGCTGAAAATCGATGTCCATTCGCACATCCTGCCGCCGGATTGGCCGAATCTGGCCGAGAAATACGGCGATGCGCGCTTCCCCGTGATGGTCAACGCCGGCGGCCATCACCGCATCTATCGCGGCAACAAGTTTTTCCGCGAGGTCTGGAAGAACTCGTTCGACGCCGAGTTCCGGATCGAGGAATGCAGGAAGCTCGGCCTCGACGTGCAGGTCATTTCCACCGTGCCGGTGCTGTTTTCGTACTGGGCCAAACCCAACCAGGCGCGCGAACTGCATCGCCACCTCAACACGCACACCGCGGAAGTCTGCCGCGACCACCCGCGGCACTACGCCGGCATCGGTACCGTGCCGCTGCAATCGACGCGCCTCGCGATCGAGGAAATGGAACACTGCATCGAGCAACTCGGTTTGCAGGGCGTGCAGATCGGTTCGCACGTCAACAACTGGAATCTCGACGCGCCGGAACTGTTTCCGTTCTTCGAAGCGGCGGCCGATCTCGGCGCAGCGATCCTGATCCACCCGTGGGACATGATGGGCAAGGACACCATGCCCAAATACTGGCTCCCGTGGCTGGTCGGCATGCCCGCCGAGCAATCACGCGCGGCCTGCTGCCTGATCTTCGGCGGCGTGCTGGAACGCCTGCCGTCCCTGCGCGTCGCGTTCGCGCACGGCGGCGGTTCGTTTCCGTTCACCATCGGCCGCATCGAGCATGGCTACCGGATGCGGCCGGACCTCGTCGCCACCGACAACGCGCGTGCGCCACGCGAATATTTCAAGCGCCTGTTTTTCGATTCCTGCGTGCACGACCCGCAGGCGCTGCGCTATCTTCTCGATGTGGTCGGGGACGATCGCGTGATGCTGGGCACCGATTATCCATTCCCGCTGGGCGAACAGCAGCCCGGCAGCGGCATCGACGCGCTGAAAATGCAGCCGCGCCAGCGCGACCGCGTCTTCCACGGCGCGGCACTGGAATGGCTGGGATTGCCCAAACAACGGTTCGCCACCCCCGCGGAGGTTTCATGAATCGCAAGAAACGGTCATCGATCGCGTTGTTCGGCGCCTGCGCGCTGGCGCTCGCACCCGCCGCCTTCGCGGCGGATTACTCGCTGGCGAACGCCGCGGTGAAATTCTCCGCGCCGGATGCGTGGCCCATGCTGATGGAAAAGCAGGATGGCCCGCGCCAATTCGTGGCGCTGCAGGTGAAGGATCCCGGCAACGCCAACGCACTGGCGCGGATCACCGTGACCGCCGAACAGGTTGACGGTGTGCTGGGTTTCCAGAAATTCCTCAACGACGGCACCGCGCGTGCGCGCAAGCTGCCCGGCTACGTGGCCGCCAGCGCGCTGGACGGCAGTTCCAGCCTGCGCTACACGGCCAGCGAGAACCACGAGAAGAACGCCTACACCGAGGTGTATGCCTACCGCTCGAACCTCGCGATCCAGGTGCGCTGCATCCGTCCGGAAAATGCTCCGTCGGATTGGCGGGCAACCTTCGACGCGGGATGCAGATCGATCGTGGACGCCGTGGAACATTGAGGAACCGCAATGGGTTCGGACCTCGGCGGATGTGATCCATCAATTTGTCATTCCGGGGATGCGCCAGGGTCATCGCGCGGCAACGACGACAAGGGAATCATCGAGATGACGGCAATTCACGACTTTCGCGCGGATGCCGGCTGGGCGCGCGCGCAGGACGACGCCGAACCGCTGCGCGCGCTGCGCGGCGAGTTCCTGATCCCCCCGCACGGAGACGGAGAACAAACGTACCTCGTCGGCAATTCGCTGGGCCTGCAGCCGCGCGGCGTTCGGAAGGCGCTGGTCGACGAACTGGACGACTGGGCGCGACTGGGCGTGGAAGGCCATCTGCACGCGCGACATCCGTGGTTGCCGTACCACAGGGAAGTGCGCGACGGACTCGCCGAAGTCGTCGGTGCGGAGCCCGTTGAAGTGGTCGCGATGAATTCGCTGACCGCCAACCTGCACCTGTTGATGGTGAGTTTCTATCGACCCACACCGGAACGCCACGCGATCCTGATCGAACGCAACGCGTTTCCTTCCGACCGCGATCTCGCGGCTTCCCAGATCCGCTTCCATGGCTACGATCCGGCGGAAGCCCTGGTCGAACTGGACGCGGACGAGCACGGCGGCACACTGTCGATGGCCGCGATCGAACGCGCATTGACCGAACGTGGAAAGCACATCGCGCTGGTGCTGCTGCCCGGCGTGCAATACCTCACCGGGCAAGCCTTCGACCTCGCCGCGATCACGAAGCTGGCGCATGCGCAGGGTTGCGTCGCTGGATTTGATTGTGCGCACGCGGCCGGCAACATCGATCTCGCGCTGCACGATTCGGGTTGCGATTTCGCCGCGTGGTGTTCCTACAAATACCTCAATTCCGGTCCCGGTGCGGTCGCCGGCGCATTCGTCCACGCGCGCCACGCGCACGCGAAGCTGCCGCGGTTCGAGGGATGGTGGGGCCGCAACGAGGCCACGCGTTTCCAGATGCGGCCCGGGTTCGATCCCGCGCCCGGTGCAGAAGGCTGGCAGTTGTCCAATCCGCCCATCCTCGCGCTCGCACCATTGCGCGTGTCGCTGGAGCTGTTCCAGCGCGCGGGCATGCCGAAGCTGCGCGTCAAATCGCTCCTCCTCACCGCTTACCTTGCGTGGCTGATCGAAACGCAACTCGGTGAGGTGCTGGAAATCCTGACGCCCTTGGAACCCGCGCGGCGCGGTGCGCAACTTTCGGTGCGCGTGCGCGCCGGACGCGATGCGGGCCAATCGCTGTTCGAGTACATGGTCGCACACGGCGTGCTCGGCGACTGGCGCGAACCCGACGTGATGCGCATCGCGCCGGCGCCCCTGTACAACACCTTCGCCGATTGCCTGCGTTACGCCGAAACGGTGCAGGCATGGCACCGGCAACACGCATGAACGCGAACGCCCGTCCGCCTGCCACGATCATCGGCGCGGGCCTGGTCGGTTCGCTGCTGGCGACGCTGCTGGCACAGCGCGGCTTCGATGTCGAGGTGTTCGAACGCCGTCCCGACCCACGCGCCCATGGTTTCCTGGGCGGCCGCTCCATCAACCTCGCGCTGGCCGAGCGCGGTTTGAACGCGCTGCGCAAGGCCGAACTGGCCGACGCGGTGCTGGCGCAGGCGGTGATGATGCGCGGGCGCATGGTGCATCCGCTGGAAGGCGTGGCCAACCTGCAGCGCTACGGCCTCGACGATTCCGAAGTGATCCGCTCGGTATCGCGCGGCAACTTGAACATCCTGCTGCTGGATGCGGCGGAACGCGCGGGCGCAACGCTGCATTTCGATGCGGCGCTCGCGGATGCGGACTTCGCACAGGCAACGATCACCCTCGTGGGTCACGACGGTACCTCGCGCACGCACCGTTGCGGACCGCTGCTGGGTTGCGACGGCGCCGGCTCCGCGCTGCGTGCCGCGATGGCGAAGGCAATCGACCTCGGTGAGCGCATCGAGCCGTTGGGGCATGGTTACAAGGAACTCGAGATCCCGTCGCGCAATTCGCCATCCAGGGCACTGGGTGGCCCCGCCATCCCCGGCACTGGATCCCGGCCATTCCCTGGCCGGGACGACGTTTCCGTGGCCGGGATGACGATGGAACGATTCGCGCTCGAGCCGCACGCGTTGCACATCTGGCCGCGCGGGCATTACATGTGCATCGCACTGCCGAACACCGAAGGCAACTTCACGGTCACGCTGTTCCTTCCGGGCGAAGGTGCTTTCCCGAGTTTCGCCACGCTGCCGGACGCCGCGGCCGCACGACGCTTCTTCGAACAACAATTTCCCGACGCGCTGGCGCTGATGCCGACGTTCGACGCGGACTGGAACGCGCACCCGGTCGGGCAATTGGCCACGCTGTATCTCGACCACTGGCACCTCGGTGGCCGCGCGGCGGTGCTGGGCGATGCGGCACACGCCATCGTGCCTTTCCACGGCCAGGGCATGAACGCCGGATTCGAGGACGCGGTGGAACTCGCGGCATTGCTGGCCGCGGATCCGCAAGACAGCGCCGCCGTGTTCGCGGAATTCGAGGCTCGCCGCAAACCCAACGCCGACGCCATCGCGGCGATGTCGTTGGCCAATTACATCGAAATGCGCGACGGCGTGGCCGACCCGCACTACCTCTTGAAGCGCGAACTGGTGGCCGCGTTGACCAGGAGCGCCGCCGGGCATTTCATGTCGCGCTACCGCATGGTCAGTTTCACGAGCATCCCTTATGCCACCTGCGTCGCGCGCGATCGCGAACAAACCGCATTGATGGAATCGATCCTCAAGGACCACGCCAGCCTCGACGGCATCGATCTCGCCGCAGCCGCGAAGCGCGTGCGGCAAACCCTGCCACCGCTTCCTGAAGGCGCCTGACCGCATGCCACTGCCAGAGTCGATACGACGCGCCTGGATCGAGACGGATTACCGGGTGCGTCTGCCGCACGGCGGGTACGCCAGCATCTGGTGCGGGCGTCCGTTGCCCGCTCCCTTGCTTGCGCTGCTGAACCGTGCCGACGCGCCCTGGGGATACATCACGGCGTGGAATCCGGCCGGCGTGCGCCTGCCTCTCGCCACCAACAGGATCCGGCAGCGCCGGCTGCGCGACGAACTGAAGGGCGATCGCCATCCCCGTTTCGGTGGCGTCGGGGTAGGTCCCAGCAACTGGCGTGAGCCCAGTCTGTTCGTACCCGGCATCACCTACACGCAACTGGGCGCGATGGCGCGGCGTTTCGGGCAACTCGCCGTGGTGCGCGGCATGGGTGCGGAGCCGGCCGAGCTGCACGAACTCGTTTGAGGTCGGGCGTCGGCAATGTCCCGGTTTGAAATCACCGTTTGTCCCGAACGCAGGCGCGAAACACCGAAATCGAAGGACAACGGCATGACGCTTCGACTTCGCGGCCCCTGACCGCTACGCCCAGCGCGAACGGATAGTCGAGGTTTTGAACCGGGACACTGCCGAGGCGTCAGTCGGTGTGGACAGTCTCATGTCCCGCTGGGACAATGCGCGGTTGCACGCCATGACCACGCCTTCCGCCCCTGCCGCGCCGCTGCTGTCGGCGCACCGGCTTGCGTTTTCGCGCAATGACGAGCCCGTGTTCGGCCCGCTGGATTTCAGCCTCGGGTCCGGCGAAACCGTGCTGGTCGAAGGCGACAACGGTTCGGGCAAAACCACCCTGCTGCGCGTGCTGGCCGGCATGTTGCCGTCGGGCACGGGCGAAATCCTTTTCCACGGGGAACCCGCGTCACGTGACAGCCGCAATGGGCGCGTTCTTTGGCTCGGCCATCGCGCGGGCATGAACGAAGCACTGAGCGCGCGCGAGAGCCTTGGCTTTCTCGCGGGACTGTATGGCATGCGCGGGGGCATGACCGCGGCCACGGCGATGGAGCGCGTGGGCATCGCGGCATGGATCGACGAGCCGGTGCGTACGCTCTCGGCGGGGCAAAAAAAACGCGCCGGTCTTGCGCTGCTGTTGCTCTTGCAGGGCGACATCTGGCTGCTGGACGAACCTTACGCCAACCTCGACCGCCACGGCATCGATCTCGTCAACGCGTTGATCGCGGAACACTGCGCGGGCGGCGGCGGCGCGCTGGTGACCAGCCACGGCGCTGTGCGTTTCGCGGATCCGCGCGCGCGCCACATCCGCCTGGGTGCCTGACGCGTGGCCAGCACCGCGCAATCGATGACCGGCGACCGAATCGCGCGCAGCGCGGTGGGCGTTCGGGCGACCGCAGCGGGCGCCTGCATCGCATTGCTGCGCCGCGACTTCGTGTTGGCGTGGCGGCGCCGGGGCGAATTGTTCCTGCCGCTGTTGTACGCGGTGATCGTCACCGCGCTGTTCCCGTTCGCGCTGGGCCCCGACCCGGAATTGCTGGCGCGGATCGCCGGCGGCGTGCTTTTGGTGATCGTGGTGCTGGCGATGCTGCCCGCGCTGGAATCCATGTTCCGCGCCGATCTCGAGGACGGCACGCTGGAGCAATGGCTGCTCGCCCCGCAGCCCCTCGCGCTGCTGGCCTTGACCCGCGTCATCGCGCACTGGATCACGACCGTCTTACCCTTGATCGTCGTGATGCCGTTGCTGGGCGCCCTGATGAACCTGCCCGTGAAAGTCTTGCCGGTGCTGATCGTCGCCCTGCTCCTGGCCACGCCGCTGCTGGTATTGCTGGGCGCGGTGTTGTCGGCCCTGGCGGCAGGTGCGCGCCGCTCTGGTATCCTTCTGGCCCTGATGTTGTTGCCACTGGCCGTCCCGGTGGTGATCTTCGCAGCCGGCGCCATCGCCGGGGCGCAATCCGGCATGCCGTACATCGCCCCATTGACGTGGCTGGCGGCAGCCTTGGTCCTGGCGATCGTGCTGGCACCGCTTGCATGCGCGGCGGCCTTGCGAATCGCGGTCGAGTCATAAGATGTCCCGCAGTTATCTCCCCCACTGGATGCACTGGCTCGGCTCGCCGCCCAACTTCTACCGCTTCGCGGGCGCGCTGCGTCCGTGGCTGATGGCGCTGGCGCTGGTCAGCGCGGTGATCGGTCTGTACGGCGGCCTGGTGCTGGCGCCGCCGGACTACCAGCAAGGCGATGCCTATCGGATCATTTTCATCCACGTGCCGAGCGCATGGATGAGCCTGTTCATCTACGCCACCATGGCGGTGGCCGGACTGATTGCGCTGGTATGGCGCGTGAAGCTGGCCGAAGTGATCGCGATGGAATGCGCGCCGACCGGCGCCGCGTTCACGTTCATCACCCTGGCGACGGGTTCGCTGTGGGGCAAGCCGATGTGGGGCACGTGGTGGACGTGGGACGCGCGGCTGACCTCCGAACTGGTGCTGCTGTTCCTGTACCTCGGCGTGATCGGTCTCTGCAACGCCTTCGAGGATCGCCGCCGCGGCGCGCGCGCGGCCTCGCTGCTGGCGCTGGTCGGCATCGTCAACCTGCCGATCGTGCACTACTCGGTGCAATGGTGGAACACCCTGCATCAGGGGACCACGGTCGACTTCCTCGATCCGGCGCGTTCCTCGATCGCGGCCCCGATGCTGTGGCCGTTGCTGGTGATGGCGCTGGCAACACACCTGTATTTCTTCGCCAGCATCCTCGGCCGGGCGCGCACCGGCCTGTTGTCGCTGGAAAGCGGCAAGCAGTGGGTGCACGCATTGGTCGGCGGACAACCCGCGCCGACGCCGGGGGCACCTACCTGACATGGCTCACTGGCTTGCAATTTTGTGCCCCCTCGAGTCAAGGGGGCGGACGATCCCGCAAGGGATCGTCGGGGGTTGTGGAAGTATGCCTACCATCGCCGTGTCCCGCTGCGCGCTTCCTCAAGGCGAGGAGCCAACATGACTCATTGGCTGGCGATGGGCGGCTATGCCATCTACGTGTGGCCCGCGTACGCGGTGTTCTTCGCCGTGCTGGCGTGGGACTGGTTCGCACCCGCGTTGCGCCGCCACCGGCTGACGCGCGAACTGCGCGGCCGGTTTGCGCGCGAGCGCACCCGCAACGCGCGCGCCGCGCGTGCGGAGGCGTCGACATGAACCCGGTTCGCAAGCGGCGTCTAATCATCACGCTGCTGATCCTGGGCGCGGTCGCGGTGGCGACGGGCCTCTCCGTGTTCGCGCTGCAGCGGAACATGACCTATCTGTACTCGCCCAGCGAAGTCGATGCCGGAAAAGCACCCGACGGCCATCCGTTCCGCCTCGGTGGCATCGTCAAGGAAGGCAGCATCCGCCGCGTGCCCGGCACGCTGACCACCGATTTCGTGATCACCGACCGCTTCCAGAGTATCCCGGTGACCTACACCGGCATCCTGCCCGACCTGTTCCGCGTAGGCCAGAGCACCATCACCACCGGCACGATGGACAACGGCACCTTCGTCGCGAAAACGGTGCTGGCCAAGCACGACGCCACTTACATGCCGCCGCAGGTGGCGCAGGCGATTGCGAAAGCGAAACAGGAACACCGCATTCCACCGGACGCCGGGCACGGTGGTTCGCAGTGAATCCCGAACTCGGCCAGGTCGCGCTGATCCTCGCGCTGCTGCTTTCGGGGCTGCAATGCGTGCTGCCGATCATCGGCGCCTGGCGCGGCAACAAGCCGTTGATGGTGACGGCAGGTTCCCTGGCCATCGGACAATTCGTCTTCGTCGCGCTGGCGTTCGGAATATTGATGTGGTCGTTCTGGACCAACGATTTCTCGGTGGCCTACGTCGCTCAGAACTCGAACCTGTCGCTGCCTTGGTTCTACAAGCTGTCGGCGGTGTGGGGTGCACACGAAGGTTCGCTGCTGCTGTGGATGCTGATCCTCAACCTGTGGACAGTCGCGCTGGTGGTGCTCGGCGGCAAGCTTCCGGAAGCGTTCTTCTCGCGCGTGATCGGCGTGCTCGGGTTCGTCGCGTTCGGCTTCCTGCTGTACATGATCACGACGTCGAATCCTTTCCTGCGGCTGTTTCCGGTACCGGCCAACGGCGCCGACCTGAATCCGGTGCTGCAGGATCCGGGCCTCGTGTTCCATCCGCCGACGTTGTACATGGGCTACGTCGGTTTCAGCGTCGCTTTCGCCTTCGCGATCGCTTCGCTGCTCGGCGGTGAACTGAAATCCACCTGGGTGCGCTGGGCAAGGCCGTGGACCAATGTCGCATGGGGTTTCCTGACCCTCGGCATCGTCGCGGGCAGCGCGTGGGCGTACTACGAACTGGGCTGGGGTGGCTGGTGGTTCTGGGATCCGGTCGAGAACGCCTCGTTCATGCCGTGGCTGATCGGCGCCGCGCTGATCCACGCGCAGGCGATCACCGACAAGCGCGACGGCCTGCGCGCGTGGACGCTGCTGCTGTCGATCTTCGGGTTCGCGTTCTCGCTGCTCGGCACCTTCCTCGTCCGCTCGGGTTTGCTGACCAGCGTGCACGCCTTCGCCTTCGCACCCGCGCGCGGCGTGTTCATCCTCGTCTATCTCGCGGTGGTGGTCGGCGGCTCGCTGCTGCTGTACGCGCTGCGCGCACCGAAAGTGACCGGCGGCAAGTCGTTCGCACTGGCCTCGCGCGAAACCCTGATGGTGGTCGGGAACCTGATGCTTACCGTCGCCTGCGCGATGGTGCTGCTGGGCACGCTGTACCCGCTGGTCGGCGAAGCGTTGAACATCGGCCGCATCTCGGTGGGACCACCCTACTTCGGGCCGCTGTTCCTGATCCTGATGACGCCGCTGGTGCTGGCGCTGCCGTTCGGGCCACTGTCGCGCTGGGGCAAGGCCAACCTGAAGCTGTGGCGCACCGCGCTGATCCGCATCGTCGCGCTGGCGGTCGCAGCCGGCATCATCGCTTTCATACTCGGCGCGCGCGGCTGGTACCAGTTGCTCGGCGTCACCGCCGCGACGTGGGTGATGGCGGGCGTCGCGCTGTTCGTGATCAAGCGCTGGCGCGGGGCGCCGCGCGGCAAGCGTTACCCGTTCGAAATGCTCGGCATGATGCTGGCGCACTTCGGCATCGGCGTGTTCATCGCGGGCGCGATCCTGACCCGCTCGATGAGCGTCGAGCAGGACGTCAGCATGAAACCCGGCGCGAGCGTCGATGTCGGCGCCTACGATTTCCACTTCAACGGCGTCACCGAAACGCGAGGCCCGAACTACCACGCGCAACAGGGCACGGTCGTGATCACGCGCAACGGCAGGCAGATCGTCACGCTGCACCCGCAGAAGCGCACGTACTCGGGCGGACAGGTGCAAACCGAAGCCGCGATCCAGGCGGGCGTGTTCCGCGACCTGTACGTGTCGCTGGGTGACGCGATCGGCGACGGCGCGTGGTCGCTGCGCGTGTATGACAAACCGTTCGTGCGCTGGATCTGGGGCGGCGGCGTGTTCATGATGCTGGGCGGTTTCGTGGTGGTCCTCGACAAGCGCTTCCGCCTGAAACGCGCGGTGGAACCCGAAACCGTGCAGGTGAAGCTCGAACCGGAAGCGTCGCGCAAGCTGGCGGAAGGCGAAACGTGAACGAGGTTGCAGGCAAATCCCTCGGCCGTTTCGTGCCGCTGATCGTGTTCGCGGCGCTGGTGACGTTCTTCGTGATAGGGCTGGTGTGGAACCAGACCCACGATGCGCGCTTCGTGCCCAGTCCGCTGATCGACAAACCGGCGCCGGCATTCCGTCTGCCGCGGTTGGAGCGTCCCACCGAGTTCGTTACCAAGGCCGACCTGCTGGGCAAGCCCTACCTGCTCAACGTGTTCGCGAGCTGGTGCTTTGCCTGCGGCGACGAGCACCCGGTGCTGATGGCGTACCGCGACAAATTCGGCATCCCGCTGATCGGTTACGACTACAAGGACGCGCCGCAGGACGCGCGCGCGTGGCTGGACCGCCATGGCGACCCGTACCACGAAGTGGTGATGGACCAGTCCGGCGACACCGCGATCAACTTCGGCGTCTACGGCGCGCCCGAAACCTACCTGATCGATGCGCAAGGCGTCATCCGCTACAAGCACATCGGCCCG
>DATFGL010000015.1:0-32195 GCA_035249465.1 Rhodanobacteraceae bacterium
TCGTCGGCGGTGAGGAACGCGACGGTGCGGGCAATTTCCGACGGCTCGCCGAGGCGGCCGACCGGAACCTGGGCGACGATCTGCGCGCGGATTTCCTCCGGCACCTTCATCACCATTTCGGTCTTGCAGTAGCCGGGCGACACGCTGTTGACGGTCACGCCCTTGCGCGCGACTTCACGGGCCAGCGCCATGGTGAAGCCGTGCATGCCGGCCTTGGCGGCGGAGTAGTTGGTCTGGCCGAACTGGCCGGTCTGGCCGTTCACCGAGGAGATGTTGACGATGCGGCCGAAACCACGCCCGGTCATCGCGTCCACGGTGTTGCGGCACATGTTGAACACGCCGTCGAGGTTGACGTGCATCAGGTCGCTCCACTGCGCCTGGCTCATCTTCTTGAGGCTGGTGTCGCGGGTGATGCCGGCGGCGTTGATCACGATGTCCACGCTTCCGTATTTTTCGGTGACGTGGTTGACGAGGTTGGCGCAATCTTCGAAGTTCGCGACGTCGGCGGGCGCAAACACGATGCTGCCGTTGTATTCACGCGTTTCTTCGCGGAATGCGGCGAGCCGTTCCTGGCGATTCCCGAGGTCGGCGGCGATGACCTGGCGGCCATCCTCCGCGAGCTTCTTGCAAATGGCGGTACCCAGCCCGCCGATGCCGCCGGTGACGACGGCTACACGTTTGGTCATTCGAATCTCTCTTTGATGCGCAGCGGCACATGGTGCGCCGCAGCAATCGGACGATGGTACGAAGCCGGACCCGGAGTGTCAACGGCGCTTGCGCGCCGGTTTGCCGGTGTCGGAATCGGCGTCGGGTGCCGGCTTGGTACTGCCTGGCGCGCCTGACTGCAGCGAGCGCCACAATTCGATGTTGCGCTCGGTGACCTCGTTCAGCATCGACCAGGGTGTCTGCCCGAGCAGGCTGTTCAACTGGTCGCGGAACTTGTGTTGTTGTTCCAGGAAAACCTTGAGGCTGTTTTCGAGGTAGCCACCGACGAAGCCCTGCATGGCATCGCCATAGAAGCGGATGATCTGGGACAACAGCGCGGTCGAGAAGATCGGCTGTCCGTGCTGCTCGTGCTCGGCGATGATCTGCAGAAGCACCGCGCGGGTCAGGTCCTCGCTGGTCTTGGCGTCGCGGACTTCGAAGGCCTCCCCGGAAAGCACCAATTGCCGCACTTCCTCCAGTGTGATGTAACTGGAGACGCGGGTGTCGTAGAGACGACGGTTGGGGTACTTCTTGATGACGCGGGGTGATGCCATGCCGCAAAGCTAGCACGGGATGCGGCGGCGCACCAGCGAGGCATTTTTGTGCGATCGATCCCTGATCGCTGCTCCGCTGAGTGGTATGAATGGTCGGACGTTCCCTGAGTCGAGAGCATCAGAACGTCCATCCCTGGACTGACTTTTCACGACAGCCGCTCCGATTGGGTTGTTTCAGGAGCAGTCGTTTCGCCCAGCGGCAGCACCGCGTGCCCGTGGATTTCGTTGACGGCTTCGGCAGCCGCGATGTAAATCCCGACCACGGCGGTCACGAGGCCAAGGTATCCGCCCAGCACCGCCAGGGCGTCGAGGTGGGCCCAGTTGGAAAGGGCGGCGGTGAAAAGCGAAAGGCACAAACCTGCCGTGAACAGCATGCGGGCGACGCCGTCGCGGCATGCGGCGATCCACGCGCAGAAAACCAGAAACGCCCACACCATGCAATACCAGCCGAGGAATCCGGCGGAGGTCGCCACGTGGTCTCCGTCAGCAAGTGCGTGCTGGTACAGCGCGCCGATCCACCAGTAGGCCGCGAAAGCGAGGAACAGCAGTGTGTCGAGGGAATTTCCGCGGCGCCATTGCAGGACGCCGGCGATCGCGAGCACACACCCGCCGAGCACCGCCGTGAGCAACTGCAGAAGGCCGTTGTTCCAGGGCTGGTCGAACCATCCGGCCGGTGCCATGCTGTTCAACCACAGGGTCAGCGCGAACGCGCCGTAACCCAGGGCCGAAGCGTTTGCGGTTTTGTTCATGGCAGTTTTCGTGCGCGGGAAACCCGTTTCCCGGGCCGAGGTGCCCGGTTGCCGACCATTGTCGACAACGCGTGTGTAGAAAGAGTCACGACCACCGCGGAAGCGCGATCGGGTGCCGCTGGTGCTGCGCCGGATTCAGGATTACGTTCCGTCGCCCGAAACGTGGACGATGGTGCCATCGCCGGCGGGCGCCGCGGCGTGCACCTTGCGTGCGGGCACCGCGAATTCGATGCCGAGCTCGTCCCACGCTTCCAGCATCGCCAGATTGATGCGCTGCTGGATTTCGACGAACGTGTTGTAGCCCGGATCAAGCACGTAATACACGAATTCGAAGTCCAGCCCGTAATCACCGAAGCCGGAAAGGTAGCCGCGATCGAACCGAGTCGGTTTTTCGCGTTCGATGAAGCTGCGCACGCGCTCCACCACGGTCGGCAACTTGTCGCGCGGGGTGTCGAAGGGCAGGCGGAAGTTGAACACGACACGGCGCTGCTTCATGCGTGAGTAATTGTGGATCAGGCTCTTCAGCAGCACCGAGTTGGAAACTGCCAGCTCCTCGCCGGACAGCGACTGGATCCGGGTGGACTTGATGCCGACCTTGGTGACCGTGCCCTGACCCGAATCGAAGGCGATGGAATCGCCGACCTCGAACGGTTTGTCCAGCCCGATGCTGATCGATGCGAACAGGTCGCCCAGTACGTTCTGCAAGGCCAGTGCCACCGCGACGCCGCCGACGCCGAGGCTGGCGACGAAGGCGGTGATGTTGATGCCGCCCTGGTTCAGCAGGACGAGGATCAACGTCACCCACACCACGAATTGCACGACCCAGGTGAGCACGCCCAGCATCACGGGGTTGACGGGCCGCGCGCCATCGCGGCTGGCCGAGCGGTTGAGCCAGGACGCCAGCAAGCGGCTGACCCAGAAAGCGAGCTGCATGCCGACCAGAACGCAAGTCAGCAGGTACAAGGCACGCCGCACGTGCCCGGTTTGCTCGGCGGTGTGGCCGAAGTGCAGGAAATCCACCGCGACCACGATCGCGATCAGCAGCAGAAGCCAGCCGCGCGTGGCTGCCGCGACGTCGGCCGCAACGTAGAGCCCCTGGCGTTGCGTGCGCAGGGCGAGTTTGCTCAGGCGCGCGTTGAGGAACAGCGCGACACTGTGAACCACGAGATAACCGAGCAGGGCGCACGCACCGGCGATCACCCACGCGAGCGCCGGATTGCCGAACCATTGACCATGCAGGAGCCAGTCGCGCATCAAGACGTATACCTGTCGTCGTGCGATGGGGATCACGCGGCCATGTCAGGCCGCGGACGCGGAGGGCGGATTCGCGGGCTGCTGGTAAACCCGTTTCATCACGAAGTCGGCGGTGACTTGTTCGCCGGTGAGCAGCATCGCCGCAAGTTCGCCACCCAGGATCTGCGGCGCAATCACCACGTCGGGCTGGACCAGTTGTACGCGTCCGAGGTGGTTCGCGTCGTTGACCGCCGCGACGGTGCGCGCCTTGCCCGCCAGTTCGCGCACGGCCAGCACCACGAACGCGTTCTCGGAGTCGTCGTCCAGCATCGCCAGCACGGCCTGTGCCTTGTCCGCGCCGGCCTTGCGCAGCACGTCGCCGTCGCTGGGCTCGCCGATCAGCTTGTCAACGTCGTCGGGAATGCCGGTCTCCGGCTCCTGGCGCAGCAGCCGCGTGACTGCGTGCCCGCGGCGCGCAAGCTCGCGCCAGGTATTGATCGCAAGCGGCGTGTTGCCGATCACGATGAAGTGATTTTCACGTTGCATGCGTTTGTCCCTGCGGTTGACGATGCGTTGCAGGCTGCGGGTGACCAGCGGCGCGATCACGGCGGTGAGCGAGGTCGCGAACACCGCGACACCGAGCACGATGACGGACACCGCGAACAGCTTGGCTTCCGTCGTCTGCGGCGTGATGTCGCCGTAGCCTACCGTGCTCATCGTGACCATCGCGTAATACAGTGCGGTCACGAGATCGGTCACCTTCGGGTGGAACTCGCTGCCCAGATAAAAGGTGCCGAAGGTTGCATACACCAGCAACATCACCACCGATGTCAGCGCGAACAACGTGCTCGCGGTGACGCTGGTGCGGTCGAACTGTCGCCACGCGAACACCAGCAGCGCCAGCATCAGGATGAAATAACCGATCAGCAGGTGCGCGTGGCTGTGCTGCCCGAGGTACATGCTGATCGCTGCGGTCGCGGCCAGCAGCAATGCCATCAGCCACGCGAGGCGCGAGCGGAACAGCAAGCCGATGGCCATGATCAGCATGCCGAGCCCGATCAGGATGGGCGGCAGCAGGCCGGGGTGCAGACCCTGGCCGCCGTTCAACAGCTGATCGGCAATGTGCCGCCAGTGCCGCCCGAGGTCGTTCTGCAACAGCCAGAAACCGCCGAGCCCGAGCAGAATCGCCAACGGCACGTGCGGAAACCAGTGGCGCCCGCCGATGCGCTGGTGGAATTGCTGGATGCGGTTGCGCAGCAGCTGGGCCGGGCTGGGCAGCATCGTTGCGGTGGACAGTGAACGGACGCTCACCATAGCAAGCCGCTGCACGACGTGCCAATCCAGTGAAAGCCGGGAAGGGTCGTCGGATTCACGGCATGACGAACGCCACTTATATGCCGCGGTCGATTCCGGTGACGATGCGCATTCACCACCCGGGACGATTTCAATGAGCGTACCTGTTGCTGCTTCCGGACGCGTACCCGCCGGGCGCCACCGGGTGTTGTGGGCGATCCTTGCCGGCGGCTTGATTGCCGGCGCCCTCGACATTGGCGCCGCGGCGCTGATCAACGGGATCGATCCACGCATCATCCTGCGCTTCATTGCCGGTGGTCTGCTGGGCAAGGTCGCACTGCAGGGCGGTGCGGCGGTCGAATGGTTGGGGCTGTTCCTGCAATGGGGGATGTCGCTGGTGATCGCCGCGGTTTTCACGCTCGCCGCCTTGCGCCTGCGTTGGCTGACCGCGCGGCCGATTCTCGCCGGCCTCGCTTATGGCGTGGTGGTGTTCGCGGTGATGAACTACGTGGTGATGTTTTTCTCGGCGTGGCACCGCATCAACCATTTCACGGTGGCGACATTCGTCGAAAACCTCGCCGCGATGCTGCTGTTCGGCTTGATCGTCGCGTTCTGCACCCGCGCTTTGCTGGCAAGGCCGGCGCCAGGGCCATGAACGCGGCTCCGACACGCCGCGGCATGCAGGCGTGACCATTGTCCCATGCAAAACCTTTTGAAGCGGCGTAAAAATGCGGATTCCGCCGGTGCGGCCACGCGTGCGCGTGGCATGCGGAGCGGCGACCAACCTGAGGGGTTTTGCATGAAACCGGTCCATGTACGCAAGCTCGGCATCGCTCTGGCGTGCCTGTCGCTGACCTGCGCCGCAGGCGCGGTGACGCCGCCGGCGCAGACAGCACCTTCCAGCGGCATGCTTGGTTTTACGGTGAGCGGTGCGGCGCAACAACGCCAACTCGAACAACGCTTCGATGCGTTGCTCAGCGCCAGCGAGATGCGCGACTGGCTCAAGCAGATGTCCTCGGAACCCAACCATGTCGGTTCGCCGCACGACAAGGCCAACGCCGAGTGGATGCTGGCGCAATTCAAGCAGTGGGGCTGGGATGCGCACATCGAAACCTTCGACGTGCTGTATCCGACGCCGATCAAGGAATCAGTCGAGTTGGTGGCGCCCACCACGTTCAAAGCCACGCTGCACGAACCGCCGATCAAGGGTGATCCCACCTCGTCGCTGCCGGGCGCGCTGCCGCCCTACAACGTGTACGGTGCCGACGGCGACGTGACCGGCGAGCTGGTGTACGTCAACTACGGCATGCCGGACGATTACAAGGAGCTGGCCCGCCTCGGCGTCAGCGTCAAGGGCAAGATCGTGATCGTGCGCTACGGCGCCGGCTGGCGCGGGCTGAAGCCGGAACTCGCCCACGAGCACGGCGCGATCGGCTGCCTGATCTATTCCGATCCGCGCGACGATGGTTATTTCACCGGCGACACCTTCCCGAAGGGGCCGACGCGCCCGGCCGAGGGCGTGCAGCGCGGCTCGGTCGCGAAGATGCAGCTCTATCCCGGCGATCCCACCACGCCGGGCTACGGCTCTGTGCCGGGTGCGAAACACCTGCCGCTGAAAGACGCCAAGACTTTGCTGAAGATTCCGGTGCTGCCGATTTCCTACGCCGATGCGACGCCGCTGTTGCAGGCCATCGGTGGTCCGGATGCGCCGGAAAACTGGCGCGGCGCGTTGCCGTTCACGTACCACGTGGGCGCGGGTCCGGCCAGGGTGCACATGGTCGTGAAGTCGGATTGGAGCCTGAAGCCGATCTACGACGTGATTGCCAAGTTGCCGGGCTCCGGCGACGCCGACCAATGGGTGCTGCGCGGCAACCACCACGATGGTTGGGTGTTCGGCGCGTTCGACCCGCTGGCGGGCATGGTCGCCGAACTGGGCGAGGCCAAGGCGCTGGGCACGTTGTACAAGCAGGGCTGGAAGCCGAAGCGCACCATCGTGTACGCAAGCTGGGACGGCGAGGAACCGGGTCTGCTCGGCTCCACCGAGTGGGCCGAAACGCACGCGAAGGAGCTTCAACAGAAGGCGGTCGTGTACATCAATTCCGACACCAACGGGCGCGGCATACTGTTCGCGGGCGGCAGTCATTCGCTGCAGCACCTGGTCAACCAGGTTGCGGCGGGCGTGACCGATCCGGAAACACAGGCCAGCGTGCAGCAGCGCCAGCGCGCGTCCCTCGATGTTCACGCCGCGGAAAAGAATGCCAGCGCGATGATGAAGGAGAGCGCGAAACTGGCGGGCGAAAGCGGCGACATTCCGATTGAGCCGCTGGGCTCCGGCTCGGACTACAGCGCGTTCCTGGAACACCTTGGCATTGCAACCCTGGATCTCGGCTTCGGTGGCGAAGCCAATCAGGGCGGCGTGTACCACTCGCGCTACGACGACTTCGATCACTTCGACCGCTTCGGCGACCCGGGCTTCAAGTACGGGGTCGCGCTGGCCCAGGTGGCCGGGCACATCGTGATGCGCACGGCCGACGCCGACGTACTTCCGATGCGCTTCGGCGACTTCAGCAGCACGCTGGACCGCTACGTCGAACAGTTGCACAAGCAGGTGGACAACGCACGCAAGGAGGCCGAGGCACAGCACAAGCTGCTGGATGCCGGTGCGTACAAGCTGGCGGCCGACCCGCTGCATCCCGTCGCACCGCCGGAGCGCTTGTCGGACGTGCCCAAGATCGATTTCGCACCGCTGGATGCGGCGGCAAAGAAGTTGAAGGAAAGTGCGCAAGCCTATGAAAAAGCATACAACGCGCGCGCCGAAAAGGGCCTGGACATTCCGGCTGCGCAACTCGCGCGGGTCAACGCGCTGATGGCCAGCATGGAACAGCGCCTACTGGATGCCCAGGGCCTGCCCGGACGCCCCTGGTTCAAGAACATGATCCAGGCGCCGGGTGAGTTGACGGGCTACGCGCCGAAGACGATTCCTGCGGTGCACGAGGCGCTGGATGCCCGCGATTGGAGCCGGGCCGACAAATACGCGGCGGTCACGGCCAAGGTGCTGGACGGCTACAGGGGTCAACTCGACAAGCTGACGGCGGTGCTGCAGAAATGAGCTGACCGCGGCTCCGCACCGGGCGTGCGGAGCCGCCCGTTTCACCCGGATCCACTCGGCCATGTCCGTGGTGGCGCGCGCGAACACAGCCTGGTGTGTGGGCCGCCCGACATGTGGGCGCACCGGCGTTCCGGGCGGTGGATACCGGATCGAGGCCAATCGCCTGACGCAAAGCATGATTGATTCGCCGTGGTGGATCACCGGCGTGTTGCCTGTGCGCGGATCGCATGCCGTGTCCCCTTGCTTGCACCGGTCTGGGCGTCCGGATGGCTGGACGGCCGGCGGTTGCGGAGGTCGGTCAGGACCGTTTGCGGTCGTCGGCATCCGGAGGTTGAACGCTGTGGTGCAGCATTTCGCGGGCGGTTGAAGTTCGATGTGGTTTCGGAACTGCATGGCAACAAGCCGTGCGCGCGCGGCCCTCCGACACGTTTGCATGATTGCTGCGGCGCAAATTGACAGCGGTGTCATAAATTCCCAGACTGACGCCTGTTCGCGTTGCCTGGGGAATCATGGACGCAGCAGTCAAACATCCGGACCGACACCCGTGTGTCCCGATGCCGCCGTTTCTGGCCGCGGATGTAGGCGGTACGCATGCGCGGGTTGCCTTGGTGCGGGCGTCCGGCGCGGATGGCCGGGTCGTCGACGTACTGGCATACCGCGAGTTCAATTGCGCCGATTTCCCCGGGCTGCCTGATTTGCTGCGCGCGTTCGTGGACCACGATGCGTGCGCGCCGGTTCGACGTTGCGTGCTGGCTTGCGCGGGGCAGGTGACGGACAACGAGGTCGTCCACGACAACCTGGCCTGGCCGATCCGGCTGTCGCGGCTGCGCGCGGCTTTGGGGTTCAATGATGTCGCGGTGCTCAACGACTTCGAAGCGCTGGGGCATGCACTGGATGATGCTCGCGGTCTGCGGACCCGGCTGCTGTGCGGGCCCGACACGAACGCCATCGGCCCGGCGCTGGTGGTGGGGCCGGGCACCGGACTGGGTGCGGCGGTGCATTTGCCGGGCCCATCCGGGCAGGTGTTGACGACCGAAGCGGGGCAAATGGATTTCGCGCCGCAAACTGTTCGAGAGCGCGAACTGCTTGCACGCCTGGCTCCGGCCGGAGGCTATGTTCCGTACGAACGGATCGTGTCCGGCCCGGGGTTGCTGACCGTGTATCGGACCTTGTGCGGATTGCGTGGCGCGCCGGCACTGCTGGCCACGCCGGAAGCCGTTACCGCGGCCGCCCGGGCGGGGAACGACAGGCATGCCGTCGCGGCGGTGGATGTGTTTTGCGCGCTGCTGGGAAGTTTTGCGGGCAACCTCGCGATGGTCTGCATGGCGCGTGGTGGCGTGTATCTCGCGGGCGGTTTCCTGTCCTCGATGTTCGACCTCCTGCAGCGCAGCCGTTTCGCGGAGCGGTTTGTTCACGGACGCAGCGTGCGGAGATTTCTGGAAGGGGTCCCGGTGCGTGTCATGGAGCATGGACGGCACGGGGTGCTGGGTGCCGCGCGGTGGTACCTGCGCAAGCTCGCGCTCGAGTCGCCGGTGCGGGGGTATGCGATGGAATGCAAATCGGCGGTTTGACGCGGTTGGTCAATGCTGTGGGGTCAAGACCCGCCGGGGCGCGTGCCAGTCATGCCGCCCGGCGAACTCGAAACAATTGCTAGGGGTAACAGACTATGCCCATCGTCCATCGCAAGAGTCCATTGTCGCTTGCCATCACGGCGTCGCTGTTTGCCATGGTGGCGACTTCGGCAGTCGCGTCGCCGCAGGCCACCAGCCAGTCGGAAAGCCAGCCCGCGCCGGCCACGAACGCGCAATCCGCGCCCGCGTCCGGGCAAACGCAGGACAAGAAAGGCAAGGTCAAGCCGGAGCAGGGCGAAAGTACGCAGACCTTGTCGGTGGTCAATGTCGTGGGTGTGCGCGCGTCGCAGATGCGCGCGATCCAACTGAAGCGCACTGCGCCCGACATCCAGGACAGCATCACGGCCGAGAGCATCGGCCAGTTGCCGGACGTGACCATCACCGATGCCCTGCAGCGCATCACCGGCGTGCAGGTCAACCGCGACGCCGGCGTGGGCACATCCGTGGACGTGCGCGGCCTGCCGCAGGTCGGCACCATGTTGAACGGCGAAGTGTTCATCACGCCGGACCAGATCGATTCGCAACAGCCCGACTTCACCATGTTGCCGGCCACACTGTTCCGCGGCGTGGACGTCATCAAGTCGCCCACCGCGAGTTTGACCGACGGTGGCATCAGCGGCTCGCTCAACCTGCACACCTACCGGCCGTGGGACCTTCCCAACGGGTTCACTTACAGCTATTCCGCCGACGGGCAGCGCGGCCAGACCACGGACAAGTGGGGACCGGAGGCCAGCGGCCTCATCTCCTACAACGCGGGTGGCCGCTGGGGCCTGCTGCTGTCGGGCGATTATTCCGATACCACGCGCGAAAATTCCACGGAGAGCCTCGATCAGTACGGCGTGGTGCTGAATGCCGAGAATGCGGTCAGCTCAGCCGGTTACAACGGGTTCCTGACGCCGTGGAATGGCGCGCCGATTCCATCCCAGATCGTGCAGAACCCAGATGGCAGCGTGGATGTCAACGGCGACGGAAAATCCAACGGCGTGTTCATGGGCAGCCAGGACATCGGCGTGTACGACGTCACGACGCAGCGCCGGCGCAAGGCCGCCAATGCGTCGTTCCAGGCCGACCTGGGCGGCGGGTTCACGCTGACCAGCGACCTGTTCTTCGCGCGGCAAGACCAGTACGACCGCAACGTCGGCATCCAGTTCAACTCCACCAACTGGCAGGGCGCGACCTACGTGCCGCTGCAGTCGCGCAACACCGGCGCCAACATCGCCGGCCAGTACGCCACGCCCGATGATCCGCCGTGGCAAGGCATGCAGCTGTACACCACGCAGGTGTACGAGAAGTGGCCGGGTGATGTGGAATCGTTCTCGCAGATCATCCAGAAAAACTCCGTCGCCAGGAATTTCAACGTGCAGGTGGATTTCGACAACGGCGGCCCGTTCACGGGAAGCCTGCGCGGGATACGGGATACCGCCCACCAGTTGCGCTTCGAAACCGACCTCAATACATCCGAATCGGACGGTACCCAATGGCCCAACTTCACGGTGAACGGCGACCCGGTGACTTCGGTGCCACCGGGGACATTCATCTACCCTTCGCAACTGGGCGGCGACCGCGTATTCAATCCCAACGGCGTGCCTCCCAACACCATTCCGGTCATTGCGGATTTCAGGAACCGCAACCTTGGCATCAGCCTGCCACCGGGGCTCGCCGCCACTTTCGCCAACCCCAATGACTGGTCGTTCAAGACCCTGGAAGAGGATGGGGCGAACTACGACCGCAAGGTTGGCTTGAGCGCGCTGCGTTTCGACGGCCACTACGACTTCGGCACCGGCATCAGGCTCGATTTCGGCGTGCGCAACAGCATTCGCAATGCCGACAACATCGGGTTCGGTTTCGAAACCCCGGTTTATGCAGGCATGGGCGCCAGCGATCCGAATGGCTGCATGGTGCGTTACCTCGGCGCGGACGTGGTTTTGCAAGGCAGTTCGTGCACGGCCGGCAATTCGGAAGGGGCGTTCCGCGCAGGCCCGTTGTCCTCGCAACCTCCGTCCAAGCTGCCGGCACCGTTGGCGAACAGCTGGAAGCAATACACCAATCTGCTCGGGTCGGGGATCACGTTCTGGGCTTTCGACCCCTACGCGATGGACAATCCGTTGTCCTTCGACAGGTCGCTTTATCCGGGCCTGCTGCTGCAGGAAGATCCCGGCAACACCTGGTCGGTGTGGATGAAGCAGACGTCCGGGTACCTGCAGGCCGATTTCGATGGCCACATCGGCAGCATGCCGTACAGCGGCAATGTCGGCGTGCGCGTGGTCCGCACCAATCTCGATATCACCCAGCATCTGACGGGTCTGCCTGGCCCCAATCTCACGCTGCCCGCCGACGCCGGCACCCAGGTCACCCGGCGCCAATACCGGGATATCCTGCCGGCGGCCAATTTCGCGCTGGACATCACCGATGACCTGAAGCTGCGCCTGGCCTATTCCAAGAACATGATGCCGCTGGATCTCAGCACCTGGGGTGGCGGGTTGGTCTTGGGCTATTCGCTGGCGCAAACCCCGACCGGACAGATTTTCCGGGTCGCGCAGGGCAGCTCATCGGGCAACCCGAACCTCAACCCGTGGCGTTCCACCAACTACGGCGCATCGCTGGAGTACTACATCAATCCGACCAGCATGGTCAGTCTCGCGTGGTTCAAGATCAATGTGCAGAGCTTCATCTTTCAAGGGAGCGTCACCAACTGCGACCTGCCGGACGCGGATGGCGTGGTGCGCGGGCACTGCGTAGTCATCACCGAACCGCTGCAGGGCACCGGCAACAGCATCCACGGTGCGGAATTCGATTACCGCCAGGGGTTCACGTTCCTGCCGGGCTTGCTGTCGAATACCGGCATCGAGTTCAACGCCACCTGGGCGCCCAGCGACTCGGGACAGACCGACCTGGCCGGCAACAAGATTCCGTTCCAGGACAATTCCAAGAAGTCCGGCAACCTGATCCTGTGGTACCAGGACAGCCGGTTCCAGGCCCGCGTTGCGTACAACTACCGTTCGCGGCGTGCCGTGTCGCAGGACGTGGGCGGCATCACGGGCCTGGAGGAGTACGAGGCGCCGCAGAAATACATCGATGCGTCGGTTTCGTACAAGCTCAACAAGTACGCCGAGGTGTTCGTGCAGGGCACCAATCTCGGCAACGAGTACCAGCGTTACTACCTCGTCTGGCCGGATCAGGAGGGGCACGCCAACTTCTCCGAGCGCATGGTCATGGCCGGCATACGTGGGCAGTGGTGACGGGCATGCATGCCTCGGTAGGTTGGGCTGAGGCCGGCTTCATCGGCGGAAGCCCAACATTCCCGGCGCACCGTTGGGCTTCGCAAAGAGCTGCTCAGCCCAACCTACGATCTTTTGATCGTCATCCCGGAATCGCGAAGCGATATCCGGGACCCAGTGGCTTGCGCTCCAGATGGTCAAAGGCACTGGGTTCCCGCTTTCGCGGGAATGACGACAAAGGAGATTGATCGCACTTTTCCGACCGGCCGGTTACGAACGCGCCGCCATCGCGACACACAACCGGAAACGACATGCCCGTAGCGGAAACCAGCAAACAAGCGGCCGACATCAGTCAACCGGCAAGCGGGAAAGGCTTCCGTCGCTCGATCGGGCTGTTTTCCGGTACCGCGATCAACATGACGCAGATGTGCGGCATCGGGCCGTTCATCACCATTCCGATCATGGTTGCCGTGATGGGCGGGCCGCAGGCGATCATCGGCTGGATCGCCGGTGCGATCCTCGCGGTGGCCGACGGCATGGTGTGGGCCGAGCTGGGTGCGGCGATGCCAGGTTCGGGCGGAACGTACGTCTATCTGCGCGAGGCGTTCCAGTACCGCACCGGCAAGCTGATGCCGTTCCTGTTCATATGGACCATCCTGCTGGTGATCCCGTTGACGATGTCGACGGGCATCATCGGCATGGTCGAGTACCTTGGGTACTTTTTCCCGCATCTCGGCTGGTGGGCCACGCACCTGATCAGCCTGGTTGCGACGGCGATCGTGGTCTTCCTGTTGTACCGGCGGATCGAATCCATCCGCCTGATCACGGTCACCTTGTGGGTCATCATGCTGCTGGCCGTCGTCGGGGTGTCTGCGGCCGGGTTCTCGGACTTCCACGCAGGTCTGGCCTTCGGGTTTCCACCCGGTGCATTCGGCAGCCGGTTCTTCGTGGGCCTCGGCGCCGGGCTGATCATCGGTGTTTACGACTACATGGGCTATTCCACCACCGCCTACATGGGCGACGAGCTGCACGATCCCGGCCGGACGATGCCAGGGTCGATCATCATTTCAGTGATCGCGATGATGCTCGTCTATCTCATCCTCAACATCAGCGTACTCGGCGTGGCACCGTGGGAAGTGATCGCCAAGTCCAAATCCGTCGCCTCGCTGGTGGTCGAGCACAGTTGGGGTCCTGCGGCGGCGAGCGTGGTGACCCTCCTGATCATCGTGACGGCGTTCGCTTCGGTGTTCGCGGGGTTGCTCGGCGGCTCGCGGGTGCCGTATTACGCCGCGCAGGACAAGGTGTTCCCGGCGGTATTCGGACGCCTGCACGCGAGGCACGGGTTCCCGCACGTGGCTTTGCTTGCGATGGGCGTGGTGACCGCCGCCGGAACGTTCTTCGACCTCACCGAGGTCATCAACATGCTGGTCACGGCCATCGTCATCGTGCAGTCGATCGCGCAGATCGTCGCGCTGGTGGTGTTGCGCAAGCGCCAGCCCGGCCTCAAGCGGCCGTACCGGCAGTGGTTGTATCCATTGCCGTGCCTGATCGCCGCGGCAGGGTGGCTCTACGTGTACGTGTCGGCATCGGCCCTGTCGCTGGTCCTGTCCGGTGCCTGGATCGTCGCCGGGCTGGTGGTGTTCATCATCTGGGCGAGGGTCAACCGGTCGTGGCCGTTCGCGCCCGTGGAAATCCGCGAGGCCTACCTTGGAAAGGACTGACGTCATGCGAACATTCATGCAGCACGTTTTCCGGGTTGCGGCGCTGGCATTGGCCGTCGTCCCCACCGCGCATGGCGCGAGCGTTTTCGAACCCACACGGGTGGAACGCGGCGCGGGCCATGTGACCGCGGTCGCGCACTGGGAAATCCAGTCGAGCGCCACGGCGCAGCAAGGCGGGGCGGAAATTTCGAGCGACGGCTTCGCGACCCGCGACTGGTATCCGGTGAGCGGCCGCGCCACGGTGATGGCAGGGCTGGTGGAAAACGGCAAGTACAAGGACGTGTTCCACGAAGACAACCTGCGCACGGTGGCCCGCCATCACTTCGTGGTTCCGTGGTGGTACCGCACCCAGTTCAGCTTGACGAAAGCGGCAAACGGAATGCACACATTGCTGCGCACGAACGGGATCATCGGCGGCGCCGACGTGTGGCTCAACGGTCACAAGATCGCCGACCACGCAGCTGTCGCGGGCGCCTATCCCGTGCACGAATTCGACGTGACGCGCTGGGTGCACGACGGCGTGAACACCT
Source organism: Rhodanobacteraceae bacterium (assembly GCA_035249465.1). Classification (GTDB taxonomy): domain Bacteria; phylum Pseudomonadota; class Gammaproteobacteria; order Xanthomonadales; family Rhodanobacteraceae; genus 66-474. The sequence goes on from DATFGL010000015.1 coordinate 14,744, forward strand.
TGGCCCTGCGCGTGCACCCCGTCGATCCGCAGCTCGATTTTTCCATGGGCTGGGTGGACTGGAACCCCGAGCCGCCCGACAACAACATGGGCCCGTGGCGTGGCGTCGACATCGCGCAGACCGGCCCCGTCGAGCTGCGCTTCCCCCAGGCAGCGTCGACGCTCTTGCCGGATCTTTCACGCGCGGCGTTGACCGTCAAGGTGGATGTGCGAAACCTCGACAGCGCGGCGCATGACGCGACGGTGACGGGCGAAGTCGCGGGCGTTTCGCTGCGGCAGAGTGTCCATCTCGAACCCGGACAGACCCGAACCGTCTCGTTTTCATCCAGGACCGATCCCGGGCTCGATCTGGATCACCCGAAGGTCTGGTGGCCGGTCGGCATGGGCGACCATCCGCTTTATGACCTGAAACTCGCCGTTTCAGTGGGTGGCGCGGAATCCGATCATGCCGCGACGACGTTCGGCATCCGGAGCGCGACATCGAAGCTCACGAAGCAGGGTCATATCCAGTTCTTCATCAACGGTGAGCCTGTGTTGATCCGTGGTGGAGGCTGGGCGCCGGACATGTTCCTGCGTGATGATCCCAAGCGGATGGACGCGGAGTTCGGCTACATCCGCAACCTGGGACTGAATGCCATCCGCAGCGAGGGCAAGCTGGAGGATCAACGTTTCTACGACCTGGCCGACCGCTACGGCATCATGATCCTGCCGGGCTGGGAATGCTGCGACAAATGGGAAGCGTGGGCCAAGACGGGTGGCGAACCGTGGAACGATGCGGACATGCAGGTGGCCGAAGCCTCGATGGCGAGTGAAGCCCGGCTGCTGCGGAATCATCCGTCCGTGATCGGCTTCCTGATCGGCAGCGACAACGCGCCACCGCCCGCCATCGCAAGCATGTACGTCGATACCCTGCGGGCGGAGGGTTGGCGCACGCCGATCGTCTCGGCGGCCTCGGATCAGGCCACCGCAGTGGCCGGCCCTTCCGGCATGAAGATGGCCGGGCCTTATGCATGGGTGCCGCCGCCGTACTGGTACGCCGACAAGTTGGGCGGAGCGTTCGGGTTTGATTCCGAGGTGAGCGCGGGTGCCGACATCCCGCGTCTCGAGGACGTCGAGCGCATGCTTGCCCCCTTGTCCCGCGAGGCGTTGTGGAAGTACCCGAAGGTCAGGCAGTACCACGCGGCCGATTCCTGGTCGCCGTTCGCGACCCTGGAGCCGTTCGACAGGGCGCTGGCCGCGCGCTACGGCGCACCCACGAGCCTCGCGGATTACGTGAAGAAGGCCCAGCTCGCCAACTACGACAACGTCCGCGCCCAGTTCGAAGCGTTCAACGCACACATGGACGCGGCCAACCCGTCGACCGGTGTGATCTACTGGATGCTCAACAACGCCTGGCCGTCGCTGCACTGGCACCTGTACGACTGGTACATGAATCCGGCGGGCGCGTATTTCGGTGCGAAGAAGGCCAACGAGCCCGTGCACATCCAGTATTCGTACGATACCGGTGCGATCGTGCTGGTGAACCACACGCTCGTCGATCGGCGTGACTTGCGCGCGAACGTGCAGGTGCGAAACCTGGATGGAAGCGTACGTTACAGCAAGCAGTTCACCGGCGTGGATCTTTCGGGCAACCGCACCTTGAAGTTGACAACGCTTCCTGCGCTTTCGGGCCTGTCGCGCACGTATTTCGTCGAGCTGAGCCTCACGTCCAGCGATGGCCGACCCGTCAGCCGTAATGTTTACTGGCTCTCGACGCAGCAGGACGTGCTCGACTGGAAACATTCGAACTGGTACATGACGCCAGTCACGCAGTACGCCGACCTGACCGCGTTGCAGTCGTTGCCGCCCGCCACCAGTCAGGTGCATGCATCGACCCAGCGTGACGGTGACGACAACGTCACCACCATCACGCTGAGCGTGCCGGAATCATCCAAAGCCGTGGCCTTGTTCCAGCACGTGTCCATCCGGCGTTCCGCGCATGGTAACCCCGTGTTGCCCATTCTGTGGAGCGGCAACGACATCACGCTGTGGCCCGGCGAATCGGTGACCCTGACCGCGCGTTACGCCGCGGACGCCGTCGCGGCGCCGGTAGTCGAAGTAAGTGGGTGGAACGTTGCGGCACAGGAGGTTCCAGCCGGGGGTGGACCGGCCCCGGCGGTGAGGGACACGAAACGGCAATGAACGCCGCGGGCAGGCGCCGGGCGCGGTCGACGCGGGATCGAATGGAATACCGGAATCAACTTTCATGATGCGTGCAACCATCGACGACGTGGCCCGCGTGGCGGGAACGTCGCGCAAGACCGTATCGCGGGTGCTCAACAACGAACCGAACGTGCGGGAGTCCACGCGCAGGCAAGTCATGGACACCATCAGCGCGCTCAAGTACCGGCCGCTGACATCTGCGCGCAGCCTTGCCACCAACCGTTCGTTCATGGTCGGCCTGTTGTACGACAACCGCTCACCCAGTTACATCATGGAAGTGCAGGCCGGCGTGCTGGAGGCTTGCGAGGCGCAGCACTACAGCATGATGGTGCAGCCACTGGTTTCGGCGACGCCGGATTTCGTGGAGCGCACCGAAGACATCCTGTCCCGGCACCGGCCGGACGGTCTGATCCTGACGCCGCCGATCACCGACCACCCGCAGTTGCTGGACAGCCTGCGCCGGAACGACATTCCGTTTGCCTCGATTGCGCCCATACACGCCAAGGGTTGCATCGGCGTGGTTTTGCGCGAGCGCGAAGCCGCCGCGGCAATGGTGGCGCACCTGGTGTCGCTGGGGCATCGTCGCATTGCCCACATTCTTGGCGATCCCAGGCACGGTGCCGGCATCTGGCGCCTGGCCGGCTACCGCGATGGCCTCAGGCATGCCGGGTTGAAGGAAAACCCGGCGTACATGGTCCAGGGCCAGTTCTCGTTCGAGTCGGGCGTGGCCGCGGCACGCCGGCTGCTGGCCTTGAGGCAACGCCCAAGTGCGATTTTCGCGGCGGACGACGACATGGCCATCGGCGCGATCTGGGCGGCGTCCGAGGCGGGGCTGGCGGTTCCCGGCGACGTCTCGATCTGTGGATTCGACGACACCACGCTCGCGACCCAGGTCTGGCCGCCGCTGACCACCGTCCATCAGCCTGTGCGTGAAATGGGTCGGCGTGCCACCGAAGAACTTCTGCGCCGCGTGCACGGCAAGGGCGAAGCCGCCATGGTCGAGGTCGATTACGAAATGTGCATTCGGGCCTCCACCGCGCCCGCGCCGTAGCCCGGTTCGCGTACCATCGGGACATGCCGTCCATGTTCACAGCTCATGCACGGTCTGCCGTTTCGATCGCCTGGAGAATCAGTGCATGACCACCGCCCGGAACCCCGCGAAGTCGTCCAGCACGTTCCACTTCATTTCCGGCCTGCCGCGCTCCGGCAGCACGCTGCTGGCCGCAATCCTGCGGCAGAATCCGCGCTTCCACGCCGGCATGACCAGCCCGGTCGCCGACATCATGGGTGCCGTGGTGGCGGAAATGAGCAGCAAGAACGATTTTTCCTACGCGATTTCCGACGCCGCGCGCGTTGCGGTGCTGCGCGGGCTGGTCGAGAACTTCTATTCCGCTGCCGGCGGCGCCGAAGTGGTGTTCGATACCAGCCGGCTGTGGTGCAGCCGGATCCAGATGCTGGACACGCTGTTCCCGCAGTCCAGGGTCATTGCCTGTGTGCGGCAATTGCCGTGGGTGCTGGACAGCATGGAACGGCTGGTGCGCAAACAGCCGGTCAACGTCAGCAAGGTCTTCCGGTTCGATACCAACACCACGGTGTACTCGCGGGTACAGGCGCTGACTGATCCGCGGGGAATGGTCGGGTTCGCGTTCCAGGCCGTCAAGGATGCGTTTTACGGTCGGTATGCGTCCGGCCACCTGCTGCTGCTGACCTATGAAACCTTGACGAAGAGTCCCGAGGCGGCGCTGCGCAAGGTTTACGAATTCATCGGCGAGCCGTGGTTCGAACACGACTTCGACAGCGTCGAATACGGCGCCAGCGAATTCGATTCGAGGGTCGGCATGCCCGGATTGCACACGGTGCGCTCGAAAGTGGAAGCGCCCGAGCGCACGCCCGTCCTGCCGCTGGAGATCTTCAACCGGTTCGTCAGCGAGTCCTTCTGGCTGGAGTCCAAGAACAACATCGGCGGCGTGCCGGTGGTGTGATGGCTCGGACGCCCGGGTATGTTTCAACGCATCCGGTAGCTGACGGCCCGAAGCGGCCGATGCTATGAACGCGCGCAGCTCAAGGCCTTCCTAGTCCGGCAGGCTAACCACCGACTTGAAGCCGCCAATGATCATGCGCTTGCCATCGAAGGGACAGTCGCCGGCGGCTTCCATGCGCGGGTCTTGCATGAATTTCGCCATGCCGGCATCGCGTGTGGTCTTGTCGGGCCATTCCACCCAGGAGAACACCACGGATTCATCCTGCTTCGCCTGCACGGCGCGGTGGAAATCGGTGAGCTTGCCGTCGGGCACGTCGTCGCCCCAGCACTCCATCACCCGGGTGGCGCCAAACTCCAGGAAGATGGCGTCGAAGGTACGGGCGTGCGTGATGAACTGTTCGCGGTTGGCGTTGGGTACGGCGATCACGAAACCATCGATGTAGGACATGCTTGTCTCCTTGGCGGGAAGGGCGGCCGGAATGGTCACCTTCGTGCATGCGACGAATGAGCGCCTGCGGGATCGACACGGGGCTCCTGGAGGATTGGTCGGTTCGCACGTCCAGTCTTTCGGGTTCGCCTCGGATGAACAACCTACTGAGAGATCACAGCTAGCCACCGTCATTCCGGCAAGCGGTCCAGCATTTCGTCGAGCTTTGGATCATTGGGCAACCAGATCAGGAATTCGTCTTGCAATACCCCGCGGATTTCCGTGGCGGTGGCGAGGGTCCGCTTGGTAGTGCCACCGCCGATGGCGTGCTCGGTGATTTGGCGGTTGCGCAGCGCGAGCCTGCGGCCGGCCGGCGCGCGTGCGGCGGTCAGACCCGTGACGAAGTGCGAATCGGGATGGGTGGACGTCCAGTGGTTGCTGACGCGATAGTCGGCCGGAAATTGCGGCTGCAGGTCGAAGCGATACAGCGTCTTCCACGCATCGGCAGCGAAAAGCTGCACCCGCCAGTCGCTGTCGTCGCGGCGGATCAGGCGGAACGGCTCGTGCGGCGTGGCCTGTTCGACATCGGGAACAAATTCGAGGGGACCGGTGGGAGTGTTGCCGCCGAAGCCGACATCGGCCAGCCATGATTTTCTGTCGGCTTCGACTCGCAGCAGCATGTGGGTGCGTGCGGTGATCGCGTCTTCCGGTTGTCCCCACAACACGCGCGCGGCCAAGTCGGTTACATGGAAGCCGATCGCGCGCAGTGCATCGCTCAACAAGCGGTTCTGCTCGAAGCAGTAGCCGCCGCGGCCGTCGCGCACCAGCTTGCGTTGCACGGATGCGATATCCATCGCCGGCGATACGCCGAGGAATGGGTCGAGGTTCTCGAAGGGAATCGCGGAGGCGTGCGCGGCGATGATGGCGCGCAGCGTCTGCAGGTTCGGCGCGACCGGCGTTTCAATGCCGACGCGTTCGAGGTATGCCTGAAGGTCGACTGCTGCTTCTTGCATGCGTCACTTCCACTACTGCGAAAGACGCTGGGTCCCGGATATCGCTTCGCGATTCCGGGATGACGAGCAAAACAAAAGCATGTTTCGCGCTTCTCGCCAGGATTAATGCGTTGGACCCAGCTTGCGCTCCAGGAAATCCACCGTCGCGGTATCCGCTTTCATCCAGGAGGCGTGACGCAGGAAGCCGTGTATCTCGTTGGGGATCACCATTTCCTCGAACGGCACGCCATGCTTTTTCAGGCGCGGCACGATGTCTTCCATCTGCAGGAAATGCACGTTGTGATCATCGTCACCCTGGATCAGCAGCACGGGCGATTCCCATTTGGCGATGTCGGCGTCGGGCGAGGATTCCCATGCGACCTTCAAGGCCTGCTTGTAGTCGCCTTGTTCGTAGCGCCCGTTCGGGTTTTCGTTGAACCACCAGCCGATCGCGCGCGACCAGTCGTGCAGGCCGTGCATGTCCACGCCGGCCTTGAAGATGTCGGAGTCACGTGCCAGCGCGAGTGCCGTGAGGTAGCCGCCGTAGGAGCCGCCCCAGATGCCGATGCGCGCGGGGTCGACCCCGTTGACGTGCTGCAGGAATTTTGCACCTGCGACCACGTCCTGGTATTCGGAGGCGCCGGCCGGTCCCGCGTGCGGTGGATTGTGGAACGCGTGGCCGTAGCCGATGCCCAGTCGGTAGTTCACCGACAACACGGTGAAGCCATGCGTGGCGAGGTACTGGTTCACCGCGTAGCTGTTGGAGTAGTAATCCATGTAATGCCAGCCCAGCAGCATCTGCCGTGGCGGCCCGCCGTGCACGAAGATCATGCCCGGCTGGTCGGCGCCCGCATCGGCGCTGCGGAACAACTGGCCCTGGATTTCCGTGCCGTCGGCGGCCTTGAAGGTGACTGCTTTGGGGATTACCAATTGCGCGGTCGGGAAATCGGCCGGAATCAGGCCGGCCTGCAGCGCGCGTTGATTATTGCCATCGGCTTGCATCACGGAGACCAGAGGCGGCCGTTGCGCACCGGCATCGATGTAGGCGATCGCGTTCCCGGCAGTGGTGGGCGAGGTCTGGATGTTTGTGCCCGAGGTCAACGCCTTCGGTTCGGCGCGATCGACCGGAACCTGGAACAGGTGCCGGCGATCGTTGTCGTCCCGGGTCGCGCCGGTGTTGGCGCTGTAGATGATCGAACGCCCATCCGGCGCCATCGCCACGTCTTCCACCATGAACTTGCCGGGCGTCAGCAGCAGCGGCGTGCCACCGTTCGCGTCCGCGGAATACAAATGCGGCCAGCCGTCGAGGTCGGCGAGGAATACGAGTCGCGCGCCGCCGTCCGCCCAATGCAGGTTTGAGCCGCCCGCGGTTTGCGGATAGGACCCGACCGGCGTATCGGGGCTTTGCCACACCACGCGGCCTTGTCCGGTGCGTGCGTCGGCGATGCGGATCGACCAGGGTTGCGGCGTCTGCTCGAGGATCGGTTGCGGCGGTCCGCCGATGCCGGGCTGACGCGTGAACGCGATATGCGTACCGTCGGGCGACCAGCGCGGATCGCCGTCGTTGCCGGTCGAGGGCGACAGGTACAGGATCGGCGTGTGGTCATCGATAAACACGCCAATGAAGGCGTGGTCGTCGCGGTTGGAGACGAACGCCAGGCGCTTGCCGTCGGGCGACCAGTGCAGCTCGCCGTCCTTGCCGTGGTCGAAGAACAATGGCTTCGGTTTGGTCTTGCCGTTTGCCGTCAGCGGCGCCGTCCAGACCTGGTCACCCTTGATATAGGCCAGACGCCCGTCGGAAGAAAGCACGGGCGCGTCGCCTTCGGTGAGTTCGCGCGCGGTATTCGCGTGCAGGTCCACCGTCCACAGCATCACCTTGGGTTCCACCGGGTTGGACGCCGGATCGACCGCCGCTTTCACCGGCCAGTTGGCGTCATGGTCGCCGCCACGCACGAATACGAGCGCGTCGCCCGATGGAGAGAATGTCAGTTGCGTGATCTCCTGGCCATCGTCCGCGGTGAAGCGCGTGACCTGGTGCGGCTTGAAATCCGGCGCCTTCGCCACCCACACGTTGCGCACGCCGTTCTGGTCGATCACCCACGCGATGCGGTCGCCGTGACGCGCGGACGTCAGGTCGAGCGGGAAGGGATACGACAGCACCTGTTCGAGGGTGAAGCCGGTGCGTGTCGCCGCGGCGGCGGGTGATGCCGGCGAAAAAGCAAACCCGGCAACGAGCAACCCTGCCAGCATGATCCCGTGCAATCGGTACATGACGCATCCCCTCGGTTGGGTGAATCAGGATGATTGAACCGGGATGATTGGAGCGGCGGTCGCCGTATTCCAGTGCCGACGGTCATGGGTATTGCGAAACCGCCATACTATGCCCGATGGAGACGCAAGCGTCCCGGCCGCACGTGGTGATCCTCGGCGGCGGTTTCGGTGGCCTCAAGGCCGCCCGCGCGCTGGCCCGTGCGCCGGTGCGCGTGACCCTGGTCGATCGGGCCAATCATCACGTGTTCCAGCCGCTGCTGTACCAGGTTGCGGCAGCCAGCCTGTCCGGCCCCGACATTGCCGCGCCGCTGCGGCACATCGTTCGACGGCAGCGCAATATCACCGTATGGATGGAGGACGTGACCGGCATCGATGTCGCCGCGCGGCGCGTGCAGGCCGGCGCGCAGACCATTGCCTACGATTACCTGATTGTTGCGACCGGTTCCACCCACGCGTATTTCGGGCATGACGCCTGGGCAGAATTCGCGCCGGGACTCAAGACCATGAACGATGCGCTGGCGATCCGGCGGCGGATTCTTTCGGCGTTCGAGGCGGCCGAGCGCGAACCCGATCCGGCGAAGCGCGCCGGGTGGCTGGCGTTCGTGATCGTCGGCGCGGGTCCGACCGGCGTGGAACTGGCGGGCACGCTGGCCGAGATCGCGCACCACACGTTGCCGCGCGAGTTCCGCATCGCGCAACCGCGGCGCGCACGCATCCACCTGGTGGAAGCCGGTCCGCGAGTATTGTCCGCGATGCCGGAAACACTTTCAGCGACCGCGCAGCGAAAGCTGGAACGCATGGGCGTCGAAGTCCACACAGGCACCGCGGCGACGGCCATCGACGCGGCGGGTGTGCGCATGGGCGACGAACATGTTTCCGCGCGCACCGTGTTGTGGGCGGCGGGCGTTGCGGCATCGCCGCTGGGCGCGCAACTCGGTGCCGAGTGCGATCGCGCGGGACGCGTGAAAGTGACGGCGGACCTTTCGCTGCCGGGGCATCCGGAAGTGCTCGTGATCGGCGATCTCGCATGGGTGGAGCAAGGCGGCCAACGAGTACCCGGCATGGCACCCGCGGCCAAGCAGATGGGCGCGTACGCCGCACGCGTCATTCGAAATCGTATTGCAGGCCGTACCGTGCGGCCGTTTTGCTATCGCGACTACGGCAGCCTCGCCAGCATCAGCCGGTCATCGGCGGTGGTCGATCTGCGCGGTGTGGAGTTCTCCGGATTTGCCGGATGGCTGTTCTGGTTGTTCGCGCACATCTTCTTCCTGATCGGTTTCCGCAACCGGTTGGCGGTGATGTGGAACTGGGCCTGGTCGTACATGACCTGGCAACGCAACGCGCGCATCATCGTCGGGCGCGATCGGACGCAATGAACGCGCTTGCGGGCTCGCTGTCGCCGGTGCGATACGTATAGACGCGATCAGTGGTCGTGATGACCTTGGCCGTGCCCGTGTTTATGCCCGTGACCATTTCCGTGGCCGTGGTCGCCGCGGTCGTCGTTGTCCCACCAGCGCTGCTGGTGCCCGCCATAGCGCTGCACCACATAGTCGTTTTGCAGATACGGGCGATCGGCATCGAGCGAGATGTTCACGCCGCCAACGCTCACGTAGCCTTGCAATGCAACCGGCAAGCTGACGCCGGCCTGCCAGCCGTTGCCGCCCAGCCAGAACCACATGCGTGAGGCGGGTGCGTAATAGACCTCGGCTGACGGGTAGTACACGTATTGGTGCTTGGCACGCCAGCCGTGCGCGGGCGCCCACGGCGGCGGGTCGGCGTATGCGACCGGCGCAACCAGTCCCGTGCAAGCGAGACCGAAGGCGAACCATGCTGCAATGCGGACAGTGTTCATGCGAAGTCCTCGGACGGGGTGGATCGTGTTATCGCAGATTGTCCGCAGGCAAACTGAACGCTTCGTCACAGGATCATGCAGTGTTCATCCACGCCGGGCGTTCCCAGCGTGGCCCCGCGCCGCACGCGGCGAAGATCGCTCCGCCGCGCGCACTCGACCACAAATCGGCGACGGCGATCAACTCATTGTTTTCGTGAATAAGCGGGCAACGCGCGCGCAGCCAAGGCGGGATACGCGCCTGCTGGAACAGGTCGCGCAGTTCGCGCGTGTGCGGGTCGCCAGACGGCCGGATGCGTTCTCCGCCATGGCGGAAGCAAACCGCAAGCGGGGGATCGAACCGTGCGCCGTTTGTTGGAGATGAATTTCCGGTTGCTGGTTCGAGCGACAGCGCGCCGCAATCCGGAGGCAACACGAGCGTCGCGCCATTCCATTGCGATTGCCACCTTTCCGGCGGGGCTGCCAAGGGCGGCATGGCGTGCAGGCGGCCGTTCCATATCCGGATCTCCGTATTCGCCCACGCGAGGACCGGCACGCTATCGCGCGCGGCGCCGGTAGTTTGCCGCTCGAGTTCCGCGCGCGACGCATCGGGTGGATGGTCGAGGCCGCGCGCGTGCAACCACGCATCCAGCACTGGCGCGCGCAGGGCGTCCGGCAGTTCCAGCCAGCCCGCCACGTCCAGTGTGCCGGTCCCGCGCCGCAGGTTTTCAAGCGCTGCTCGCGCGTCGTCGTCGATGTAATCGGCGGCCGCGCGGCACAACTGCGCGGTGTGCAGGATGGAGGCTTCCGCGTGCGGCCAGTGCCGGGCGATGCGCGGCATGATTTCCGTTCGAAGCACATTGCGCGCAAAACGTCCGTCGTAGTTGGCCGGGTCGTCAACACAAGTAATTTCGTGTTCAGTCAAATACTTGCGAACCATTTCGCGTGGCGTTTCCAGTAATGGACGCCACAGGAAGCCGTGCGCAAACGGCCGTAGCAGACGCATGCCGCCCAGGCCTTCCGGACCGGCGCCGCGCAGCAACTTCAGCAGAACCGTTTCGACCTGATCGTCGCGGTGGTGAGCCAGCGCCAGCCACTCGCCGGCGTGCAACTGTTCGGCAAAGGCCGCGTAACGCGCGCGCCGCGCGGCCGCCTCGATGCCTTCTCCGCGCGAATCGCCGACCTCCACGCGAACCGTCGTCAACGGGACGTCGACGGTCTTGCAGAACGTTGCGCAATGCTCAGCCCAGGCGGCGCTGTCAGCGTGCAGCCCGTGATCGACGTGCAGCGCGCGCAGGCCGCGTGCTCGCGCCTCCGGTGTGTGCGCCAGCGCATGCAACAGTGCCGTCGAATCGGGGCCGCCGCTGAAGGCCACGCACAGCGTGGGCGGATCATCAGCGCGTAGCCGTTCGCGCAGGATTTCGGGCAGCTTCACGGTCGGCACGCAACCGATGGTACCGGCGAACCCGTCCGACCCGGAAGCAGCGTGCGGAAACCTTGGCAACCACGGCCGACAAGGTTTCGCGCGTCAGTGTGACCGAAAGGTCCGGTGCGGATCAGCGTGGGTCCTTGGGCCCGAACGGTCTGGTCAGCCCGGTGAAATCGCCAATGACCTTTGCGTCATAGGGACCATTGAGCTGGTTGTGTCCGTTGCCGGGTGCATCGAGCGCGCCCTGCTGGAACACGATCTGCCCTGTCGGCGTGATCTCGATAACCCTGTCGTTGAATTGGTCGCTGATCAGCGTATCGCCGTTTTCCAGCCGCACGGCCCGCGTCGGCAAGGGTGTCGGGTTGCTGCCGGGGCTGGTGTTGGTGACGTACTGCCACACAACCTGGTCGTCGCCGTTGACCTCCACGATGCGGTTGTTGTTGGAATCGGTGATCAATGTGTCGCCGTTGTCGAGCCGGCTGGCGAACGCCGCCCCGCTTACCGTGCCTTGGGCGGTGAACTGCCTGACAAGCCATCCGCGTGGCGTGATCTCGATGGCGCGGTTGTTGTTCTCGTCTGCGATCAGGATATTTCCGTTGTCCAGCACCTCCGCGCTGTTGGGATTGTTGAGCTGGTTGGCGGCACTGCCGGCCACGCCGGTCGTGCCGTATTGCCAGTCGATGCGTTTTTTCATGTTGACCAGGATGATGCGCTGGTTGCCCTGATCGGTGATCAACACGTGCGGCCCGGGGTGACCCGGAAAACTGGCCAGCGGCAGCGACTGAACCGGGGTATTCAGTTGATCCGGCCCCGAGCCCGTGACGCCAGTCTGGCCGTACTGCCAGACGATCCGGCCCCGGGGGGTGACGATGAATACGCGGTTGTCGGGACAACCACTCGCGGTATTGGTGCAACCCGGCAACCCCGGTGGCGTGCCGGTACCTGAAATCAGGGTGCGGGAACCGAAACGTTCGGCGTCATTGGTGCCGACGACGCTGTTTGGGCCGGGCTGGTCGGAGCCGTCGCCGAATTGCCAAACCACATGGTGTGTTTGCGGGTCGACCTCGATCACGCGGTTGTTGAACTGATCGGCGATGAGGATGTTGCCCCGATCGTGCATGGCCGACGCCGGGGATGGGAAAAAGGCGCAGGCGATCGCGGCGGCGATCGGCAATGCTTGCAGTGCACGGCGCGCAGGGGGAACAAGAATCGGAACACGTGTCATGACACGTCCTCCATTCAGTACGGATCCTGAGCTGGATCCGGAAAGCGGTTCCCGCGTGTGACCTGCTGTGTGCGGCGCCGATGGCCGGCCGTCGCGGACTTCCTGTTTGAGGCGGGTTCTGCGGAAACCTGGCTGGCGTTCCGGTCTTCGGAACAGCGTGCGATCAATACGTCGATCACCGTTATGGCGGCGTGCGGTTCACGTCAACGTCCGGTTACGTGTATCAATGCGTAATGCGCGATTCAGGCTCTGCCGGTTTTCTCGCGGTTGCGCACATGGATGGTCTTGGCCCGCCCTTCGCCGGAGCTGCGGCGTTCGATTTCGAACAGCGTGGTCGCGGCGACAAGGTCGCTCAACTTGCCGTAACCGTAGCTGCGAGCATCGAAATCGGGACGCTGCTTGTTGATGATCGAACCGACCGCCCCCAGCGTGGCCCACCCGTCGTCGTCGGAAGCGGCCTCGACGGCGTTGCGCAACAGGTTCACCAACCCGGAATCCTGCTTCAGTTGCGCGGCGCTGCGTGGTTTCTGTGGGGCTGGTTCGTCCGGCTTGCCAGCGAGGTTTTCGACGTACACGAATTTGTCGCAGGCCGCGACGAACGGCTCGGGTGTCTTGCGTTCGCCGAAGCCGTACACGATCAGCCCGGATTCGCGGATCCGCCCGGCGAGGCGGGTGAAATCGCTGTCGCTGGAGACGATGCAGAAGCCGTCGAAGCGCCCGGAATACAAAAGATCCATCGCGTCGATGATCAAGGCCGAATCCGTGGAATTCTTGCCACGCGTGTAGCCGAACTGCTGCATCGGCTGTACCGATTGCTTGAGCAGTTCGTCCTTCCAGCTCTTCAGGTGATTGTCGGTCCAGTCGCCGTAGGCGCGCTTGACGTGCGCGGTGCCGTACTTGGCGATTTCAGCGAGCAACGCCTCGATCAGCGATGGTTGCGCATTGTCGGCGTCGATCAGCACCGCCAGTTTCGAGGCGGATTCGGTAGCCATGAGCGGCTCCGCAGCGAGGGTGCGTCGATGGTAGCGCGTTGATCCTCGGCCGACGGATTGTCTTTCCCCTTCGGGACGAAGGGGGATTGAGGGGGATGGCTTCCCGGCACGCCAATGGTGCTCGACAAGGCAGTGTCTCTGACATCCCCCCGCGCCTGCGGCGCGACCCCCTTCCTTCGGAAGAGGGTGAAGCGCCGTCGCTCCGACGCCCGAATCCCGCTTCCCCTATTCCTGATATTCGCCGTAGCTGCGCAGACGCTGGTAGCGCTGCTCCAGCAGCGTGTCGATGGGCAGCGCCTGCAGTTCGTCGAGCTGGTTCAGCAGCACGGCTTTCAGGCGGATCGCCATCGAACGCGGGTTGCGATGCGCGCCGCCCGTGGGTTCGCGGATGATCTTGTCGATCAGGCCGAGTTCCTTGAGGCGTGGCGCGGTCAGCCCCAGTGCTTCGGCGGCGTCCTTGGCGCGACCGGCATTCTTCCACAGGATCGACGCGCAGCCCTCCGGCGAGATCACCGAATACGTCGAGTACTGCAGCATGTTGACGCGGTCACCGACGCCGATGGCCAGCGCGCCACCGGAGCCGCCTTCACCGATCACGGTGCATACGATCGGCACCTTCAGTTCCGCCATGACTTCGAGGTTGCGCGCGATGGCTTCGCTCTGGCCGCGCTCTTCGGCGCCGACGCCGGGATACGCGCCGGGCGTGTCGATGAAGGTGAGGATCGGCAGGCCGAAGCGTTCGGCCATCTGCATCAGGCGCAGCGCCTTGCGATAGCCTTCGGGGCGTGGCATGCCGAAATTGCGGCGCACTTTCGATTTGATGTCGCGGCCCTTCTGGTGACCGATCACCATCACCGGCCGCCCGATGACGCGCGCGAGGCCACCCACGATGGCCGCGTCGTCGGAATACATGCGATCGCCCGCGAGTTCATGGAACTCGTCGCAGATCACCGCGACATAGTCCTGGGTGTACGGACGGCCCGGATGACGCGACAGTTGCGTGACCTGCCAGGGCGTGAGGTCCTTGAAGATTTCGGCGGTCTTGATGCGCAGCTTCGAGCGCAGCTTGCCGACCTCGTCGTCCACGTCGATGGCGTTGTCGTGGCCGGCCGCGGTCAGCCCGCGCAGCTTGTCTTCCAGCTCGGCGATCGGCTGCTCGAAATCGAGGAAATTGGGGTTCATTCCAGACGCCAAACCGGACAAAGCCGCAATTATAGCGACCCCGTTCAGGGCGCGGCGGGCCGCGACAATGAGGGCTGCACCGACTTGACGCCCGGTACTTCCGCGAGGCTGCGCAGCAGGCCGGTGTTGACCTTGACGCGCCAATCGTCGCCCAGCCGGATGTCCGCACTTCCGCTGGCATTGCGGTAGCCGGTGAGCAGGAGTGGCGTGCGGCCGCCGCAGTGACCGGCGAGCGCGCGCTTGAACGTGTTGACGAATCCCGCGTCGATGCCGTTGACGCTGATGCGCAATACGCGTGCGCCGGCTTCGCAGGCCTCGTCCAGCGTCCACGCGCGGCGTGCGCGCAGCGCCAGCTCGCCGCTGAAGTCATCCAGCGCCAGCCCGCCCTCGATCACCAGCATGGCATCGGGTTGCAGCAACGCCGCGTACTGTTGCATGGCCTCGCGAAAGAAGTTGACCTCGACTGCACCGCTCCAGTCCTCGATGCGCACCGCCGCGCCGGTATCGCCGCGCCGGCGCATCTTCACGATCATGCCCGCGACGGCCCATGGCGTTTCCGGAGCACGACGCCAGCGGCTTTCGTCGCTGTCGCCGCCGCCGCGGGAGGCGGGCGGTTCGTAGCGTTCCGCGATTTCTCCGATGGGGCAGGTGGCGAGTTGCGCCAGTACTTCGCGCCATGGATCGGTGGGATGCCCGGAAAGGTAATGTCCGAGCGTGGCGCGTTCGCCGGCGAGCCTTCTTTCCAGCGACCACTCCGGTTGCGGCGGCGTGGCGATGGCGGCCGTGGCGACAGGCGCGAGTGCGGCGCCGAACATGTCGTTCTGGCCGGCTTCGCGGTCGCGCAGACTTTGCTCGGCGGCTTTCACCGCTTCGGGCAACTGTGCGGTCAGCGTCGCGCGGTTCACGCCCAGTGAATCCATCGCGCCCGCCTGGATCAGCGCCTCGAAAACGCGCTTGTTCAATTTGCCCGGATCGACGCGTGCGCAGAAATCCGCGAGGTCCCGGAACGGCCCGCCGGATGCGCGTGCCGCGACGATGGCTTCGCACACCGCGCGGCCGACGCCCTTGATCGCGCCGAGTCCGTAGCGGATCGCGTCGCGCTCGACCGGACCGCCTTGCGGGATCGCGACGAAGTGGTGGTCCGACGCATTGACGTCGGGCGGCGGCACGGCGAGCCCGATGGCGCGCGCGTCTTCGATGAACTGCACCAGCTTGTCGGTGGCGTCCATGTCGGACGACATCGTCGCCGCCATGAACTCGGCGGGGTAGTGCACCTTCAGCCAGGCAGTTTGATAGGCGACCAGCGAGTACGCGGCGGCGTGCGACTTGTTGAAGCCGTAGCCCGCGAACTTTTCCATCTGGTCGAAGATCGCGTCGGCCTTTCTTGCCTCGACGCCGTTCTGCATCGCGCCGTCGCGAAAGATGCCGCGGTGTTTGGCCATCTCGGCGGGTACCTTCTTGCCCATCGCACGACGCAGCAGGTCGGCGCCGCCCAGCGAGTAGCCGCCGACGATCTGCGCCATCTGCATCACCTGCTCCTGGTACACCATGATGCCGAAGGTTTCGCGCAGGATGGGTTCAACGCGGACGTCGGGGTAGGTGACCGGCTCGCGGCCCTGCTTGCGCGCGACGTAGCTCGGAATAAGGTCCATAGGACCCGGCCGGAACAGTGCGTTCAGCGCGATCAGGTCTTCGAGGCAATCGGGTTTGGCATCCTTCAGCAAGCGCTGCATGCCCGCGCTTTCGAACTGGAACACCGCGCCCGTGCGCGCCTCGCGGAACAGTTTGTAGGTTTCTGCGTCCTTGAGGGGCAGTTGCGCGAGATCGAGCGGCGCTTCGCCGCTGCGCGCACGGCGCGTGTTGATGGCCTTGACCGCCCAGTCGAGGATGGTGAGCGTGCGCAGGCCGAGGAAGTCGAACTTGACCAGCCCGACTTCCTCGACGTCGTTCTTGTCGTATTGGGTGACCACGCCCGCGCCGCCCGGTTCCGAATACAGCGGCGCGAAATCGGTGAGCGGCGTCGGCGCGATCACCACGCCGCCCGCGTGCTTGCCGGCGTTGCGGGTCAGGCCTTCCAGTTTCAACGCCAGGTCGATCAGCGTGCGTGCTTCGTCGTCCTGCTGATATGCCTCGCAGAACTCGCGCACGATGCGGTCGGGTTCCTTCTTCGATTTCTCGCTGAGGCCCAGCGCGTCGGAGAGCGTCAGGTCCAATGGCATGCGCGGGATCAGCTTTGCGATCCTGTCGACCTGTCCGTACGGCATGCCCAGCACGCGCCCGCAGTCGCGCAGCACGGCTTTCGCCGCCATCGAGCCGTAGGTGATGATCTGGCTGACCTGGTCGCGGCCATACTTTTCGGCGACGTAGGCGATCACCTCGTCGCGGCGTTCCATACAGAAATCGACGTCGAAGTCGGGCATGGACACGCGTTCGGGATTGAGGAACCGCTCGAACAGCAGGCCGAAGCGCAGCGGGTCGAGGTCGGTGATCCTGAGGCACCATGCCACCACCGAGCCTGCGCCCGAACCGCGTCCGGGGCCCACGGGAATGTCGCGCGATTTGGCCCAGCGGATGAAGTCGGACACGATCAGGAAGTAACCGGCGAAGCCCATCTTGCCGATCACGTCCAGTTCGAGTTCGAGGCGCGATGCATAATCCTCGTGATCGTGGCCATCGGCCACGCCGCCCTCGGCAAGCCGTTGTTCGAGACCTTCGCGCGCCTGGTTCGCGATCCACGATTCCAGCGTGTGTTGCGCGGGCACCGGGAATGCGGGCAGGTAGTACTTGCCGAACGAGAGTTCGAGATTGCAGCGCTTGGCGAGTTCGACCGTGTTGTCCAGGGCCTCCGGAAGATCCGCAAACAATTCCGCCATCGCATCGGCGGGCTTCAGCCACTGCTCGGTCGAATACTCGTGCGGACGGCG
>DATFGL010000016.1:0-22137 GCA_035249465.1 Rhodanobacteraceae bacterium
GGTCGCCGTGGGCACCGGCAAGATCCAGGAAGACGGCAAGGTCCGCCCGATGGCGGTCAAGGCCGGCGACAAGGTGCTGTTCGGCAAGTATTCCGGCACCGAGGTCAAGGTCGATGGCGAGGAACTGCTCGTCATGCGCGAGGACGACCTTGTAGCCGTTTTGGAAGGCTGATCGAAGCCCGACGAACTCTATAGCCGTCGTCCCGGCGTAGGCCGGGACCCAGATCAAGAAAGCGCTGGATTCCGGCCTTCGCCGGAATGACGATCAACTGCAAAGCCTTACAGGAACAAAACCATGGCAGCCAAAGAAATCCGTTTCTCCGAAGACGCGCGCAGCCGCATGGTGCGTGGCGTCAACGCCCTGGCCAACGCGGTCAAGGCGACCCTCGGCCCCAAGGGCCGCAACGTCGTGCTCGAGAAGAGCTTCGGTGCCCCCACCATCACCAAGGACGGCGTGTCCGTGGCCAAGGAAGTGGAACTGGCCGACAAGTTCGAGAACATGGGCGCGCAGATGGTGAAGGAAGTCGCCTCCAAGACTTCCGACGCAGCCGGTGACGGCACCACCACCGCGACGGTCCTCGCGCAGGCGATGATCCGCGAGGGCATGAAGGCGGTCGCCGCCGGCATGAACCCGATGGACCTGAAGCGCGGCATCGACAAGGCGGTGGTCGCGGCGGTCGAGGAACTCAAGAAGATTTCCAAGCCGTCGGCCGATTCCAAGTCGATCGCGCAGGTCGGCACCATCTCCGCCAACGGCGACGAGCACATCGGCAAGCTGATCAGCGAGGCGATGGACAAGGTCGGCAAGGAAGGCGTGATCACGGTCGAGGACGGTTCGGGCCTCGAGAACGAGCTCGACGTCGTCGAAGGCATGCAGTTCGACCGCGGTTATCTGTCGCCGTACTTCATCAACAACCAGCAGTCGATGCAGTGCGAGCTGGAAGACCCGTACATTCTTTTGCACGACAAGAAGATTTCCAACGTGCGTGACCTGCTGCCGGTGCTGGAAGGCGTCGCCAAGTCGGGCAAGCCGCTGCTGATCGTGGCGGAAGAAGTCGAAGGCGAAGCGCTGGCGACGCTGGTCGTCAACACCATCCGCGGCATCGTCAAGGTCTGCGCGGTGAAGGCGCCGGGCTTCGGCGACCGTCGCAAAGCAATGCTGGAAGACATGGCGATCCTGACCGCCGGCACCGTGATCTCCGAAGAGGTCGGCCTGCAGCTCGAGAAGGCCACCGTCAAGGATCTCGGCCGCGCCAAGAAGGTCGTCGTCACCAAGGAAAACACCACCCTCATCGACGGCGCCGGCGACAGCAAGGGCATCGAGGGTCGCATCAAGCAGATCAAGGCGCAGATCGAGGAAACCACCTCCGACTACGACCGCGAGAAGCTGCAGGAACGCGTCGCCAAGCTGTCGGGCGGTGTCGCCGTGGTCAAGGTCGGCGCCGCGACCGAGATCGAGATGAAGGAAAAGAAGGCGCGCGTAGAAGACGCCCTGCACGCCACGCGTGCGGCGGTCGAGGAGGGCGTGGTGCCGGGCGGCGGCGTGGCGCTGGTGCGTGCGGTGCACGCGATCGGCAAGCTCAAGAGCGACAACGAGGACCAGGAACACGGCATCGTGATCGCCCGCCGTGCGATGGAAACCCCGCTGCGCGAGATCGTCGCCAACGCCGGCGAAGAGCCGTCGGTGGTGTTGAACAAGGTCGCAGAAGGCAAGGGCAACTATGGTTACAACGCCGCCACCGGCGAATACGGCGACATGGTCGAGATGGGCATTCTGGATCCGACCAAGGTCACCCGTTCGGCGCTGCAGAACGCGGCTTCGATCGCAGGCCTCATGATTACCACGGAAGCGATGATCGGCGAAGCGCCCAAGAAGGAAGAGCACAACCACGGCGGCGCTGGTGGCATGGGCGGCGGCATGGGTGGCATGGGCGGCATGGATTTTTGAGTTATCCATCGCCGCTGCGAGGCGACGGATCAACACGGCTCGTTCGAGCGTCCAGAAACAGGTCACTCAACTCGCCGGAAGTCCAAACCCGTTCGTCCTGAGCGTAGCCGCGAAGCGGCGAAGTCGAAGGACACAGAAGCACAAAGCCCCGCGATCACTCGCGGGGTTTTTTTGTGGACGAGCAAACGGTTCCCGTTTCGTCATTCCGAGGGTTGCGCCGGTTCCACGGCGCGACAACCCGACTGCGTTGGCACGATTGCCAACGCGAACGCCAAAGGCGACCCGCACGGCGAGCGCCAAGGATGGCGCGAGTCAATCCAGCTTTCGATCACCCGCTGCACGGCGGCCGGCACGCACTTCGCCCCGCTATCCTCGCGCGATGATCGCGACCCTGAAAACTTTCGCCTGCGTGGTGTTCACGCCCGTACACCTGAAGCGCACGCTGCTGATCGCGTTTGCGGTTGGCACCTGGCTGAACCTGTTCAACCACGGCGACGAGTTGCTGCGCGGCGTGATGAATGCGCAGCTTGCCGGCAAGCTGGTGCTGAACTACCTGACGCCGTTCATCGTCTCGAATGCGGGCCTGGTGGCGCATCGGCGGCATTGACCGTAAGCGAGAGCGCGAAGGTCCCGCCTTGGGCGCATCACCGGACAGCAGGGGCGGTGCGGGCGCCCTTTGCCGGACGTCCAAAAACAACCCCCGGGATCGCTCCCGGGGGCAGGATGCGTGAAATGGCTGCAGCCGACTGTCGTCGGCCCGGTTATTGCCGCTCGTTGTTGGATGAGCCGTGCGATTTCCGGTTCTGATGGCGGTGACCGCCGTCGGTCCCGGAACCAGGCTGGGTCTGAGCGGCCATGTGACCGCTGGCCGAGCCTTCGGCGTTGCCGCTGGCGTTGATGCCGTTCACGGCATTGCCGACCGAGCCCGCGGTACGGTCGGTGGACTGGATCGCGGAGTGGGCCGCGTCGCGCACGGTGCCGCCGACACCGCGCCCGGCTTCACCGGCCTTGCCGGCGGCGTCCGCGGTATTCAGGCCGCCGCCTGCCATTGAACTCATGCCGGCATTGCCGTTGCCATTTGCCGAACCGCCGGTGGCACTACCGCTGCCGCTGGCCGAGCCTTCGGCATTGCCGCTGGCGTTGATGCCGTTCACCGCGCTGCCGACCGAACCCGCAGTACGGTCGGTGGACTGGATCGCTGAGTTGGCCGTGTTGCGCACGGTGCCGCCGACGCCACGGCCGACCTCACCGGCCTTGCCCGCGGCCGCCGCGGTGTTCAAGCCGGCGTCGGCGCGGGCAGAACCTGAAGCCTGCGCGTCAGCAGCGGGAGTGGTCGCTGAAACCCCGGCCTGCTGATCTGCGGCGATACCGGCACGCGCATTGGCCGAACGATCCGCGGTATTGCGCGCCTTGTGCATCGTACGCTGCGTGAATCGGTCGCTCTGCTGCTCCAGTTGCTGGGTGGTCTGCATGGTTTGCGGCACGGTGTTCTGCAGCGTGCGACCGGCGTTGACGCCGAGGCCGCCTGCAATCTGGCCGCCACCGCCGAGGTTGACCTGGGCGAACACGGGCAGCGCCAGCAGGCACGACGCGGCGATGGATATCGAGAGCATTGTCTTGCGCATAGCGAGGGTTCTCCGTTTGAACGACGTGCGCACAGAGCGCGGTATCTGCGACCCTAGGTCGGGTTGCCCCGCTGGTTGCTGAATTTCCGCCGGATCCGTTCAGTGCGCGGCCGGGTAGCTGAACCGTTCTGGTATCCGGCGCCATGCGAGTGGCGCTTTGGCGCCGGATGAAGGCTCGCATCCCGCGTGTGAATCGTTCTTGCGAACTCACGGGTAAATCTGCGCGCCCTCACCCCCGCCCCTCTCCCGCCGGGAAAGGGGCTTGCTTTGCGGTGCTCTGCTGTTGGGTTGTGCCAACGGGCGAAGGCGCCGTGGTTCCTCGCGCCATCGCGGCGGCCTTCGGCCACAGCTTGTCGAGCTTGTTCTTGAGCCGGAGGTCGACGATGTTGCGCATGCCCTCGTCGAGTTGCTGCTGCCGTGTGTTTTCCGCCGCCACCGGTGCATCGGGTGCGCGGGTCAACGCCGCGAGTTGCGGACCCACCAGTCGCGTGAGTTCGAACCACGGATCGTTGCCGATGCCGGCCTGTTTCAGCACCATCCCCGGCAATTCCCAAGCCGCCGCGTTTTGTTGCACCGCGTGATCCATGTGCGCGGTGTCGAGGAGGATGTACGGCACCGCCTGCGTCAGGAAGCCTTGTCCGTTCTTGAAGCCCACCTGCTGGAACGCGGGCACCAGCGCGGGCAGGTGGTCGCCGAAGAACAGCACCACGGTGCGCCGCTTGCGTTGGGCCAGTGTTTCCACCAGGCGCCCGAGCTGCTGGTCGGCGTGTTGCATGTGGTAGATGTAGTTCTGCAATTCCAGCCTGGCTTGCGGATCGGTGACGCCCTCCGGGACCGGAATCGCGTCGCGCGCTTTTGCGTCGATGCCGTAGCTCTTGTCGTAGGGTCCGTGCGCTTCGATGCTGATGCCCAGCACGAAGCGCGGCGGCCCTGAATCGGGCAACTGGCGCAGCAGTTCGTCGGTGAACGATTTGTCCGACATGTACTTGCCGTCACCGACCGAGTCATCCGGCGGGAAATCGGCCATCGAAATGAACTTGTCGAAGCCGAGTTCCTTGAACGCGGCGGTGCGGTTCCAGAAGCCGGGATTGTTGCCGTGCACGGCGAGCGTGGTGTAGCCGTCGCCCGCGAGCAGGCGCACGATGCCGGGAATGCGTTTCTGGTGGATCTGCAGATACGGGAACTGCACTTCCGGGAAATAGCGCAGTGACAGCCCCGTCAGCACTTCGAACTCGGTGCGGATGGTGCCGCCGCCGAAGGTCGGCACGTGCAGCCATCCCGATGTGCCGTGCTGTTGCAGCCGGCGCAGGTTCGGGGTGAGGTCGGTGCCTGGCGGGTAGCCGTTCATGATCGTCGGATCGAAGAACGATTCGGACAGGATCACCACGATGTCGGGCTTCTGCCCGTCGCCGGCGGCAGGCGGGGAGGATCGCGCCGCGATCTCGGGTTCGTAGCGGGCCATCAATGCGAGCGCGGCGGGAATGTCCGCCTTGCGGTGCTGCGCACCGAATTGCAGATGGAACAACAGCAGCGAACCGATCAGGCCGTCGTGTTGGCGGGTGGCGAGCGGCGACCATGGTTGCATGCCCAGCGCTTTCTGGTTGTAGACGCCACGCCAGAGCGGCACGCCGGCGATCAAGGTGATGAGCGCCGCGAACAGCACCACCGTGGCCAGCGCGCGCCAGCGGCGCGGGCGCTTGCGCCACACGGGCGGTTCGAAGCGGAACCACGCAAACAGCAATCCGATCGCGATGATCGCCGCCACCACCAGCAAGGCGATGTGCGGCAGGTAACCCGAAAGCAATTCGGCACCGCCGTGATTGAGTTGGCCCAGTATCCGGAAATCCGCTGGCATCAACGGAACGGCGAGGTTCCGCACTTTCAGTGCGTTCGCGCCAAAGACCAGCGCCTGGATGCCGAATGCCAGCGCGAACGACCAGAGCACGCGGCGTGTCCACGCGAGCAGCGCGAACGCCAGCAGCAGGCCGGGCAGCGCGTTGCATGCCAGGCGCCACGGCGCGTTCCACCACGCCGCCCAGGCCGGGTAATGCCACAACGCGCTCGGCAGCACGTCGGGGGCGCCGTCCAGCCACGAGGTGCACAGCACGAACATGACCGCGAGCGCCACGATCAACGCGATGCGCGCAGCGGTTGGATGTCGTCCGGCGACGTGGGGTGCGGCAGAGGCCATGGGGCGGCACGGCGAGGGTGGTCGAAAAAGCCTAACTGACCCCGGATGAACGTTGCACGCCCCCGCGAGTTGACGGAGTTGTTTCGAAACCGCCGTTGCAAGAAGCCGGGCCACCAAAGGCCGCCCTGATCCCGCATGGTTTGCTGCCTCATGTCGCCGGCTGCCCGATGACGCGGCGACCGGGGACGACCGCATAATGAAAGGATGCCGTCGCTGCCGTCATCGCTGGAACACCTGGTCGCCGGGCGTTATGCCGAGTTGGCGGCTTGCTGCCGCGCAGCCGGCGTGGTGATGCACGACGACGCGGGCGTGGGCGAGCGCGTGCGCCGGCTGCTGCTGGCCAGTGATTTCGCGTTCGAGGCCTTGCGCGCCGACCCCGCCCTGCTTACCGCCGCGGGTTTGGAGCGGTTGCGCGATTCCGCGCATGCATCGGTGCGTGCAGACAGGCTCGCGCGGGCAGGCCATGACGTGATGGCCGCGTTGCGGCATTTCCGGCGCGCCGAGGCGGTGCGGCTGGTATTTCGCGACGTCAACGGACTCGACGAGGTGACCGACACGCTGGCCGGCGCCACCGACCTGTACGAAACGCTGATCGCGCACGCTTTGCGGCACGCGGAAAACAGGGCGCGCGCACGCCACGGTACGCCGCGCAACGCCGAGGGCACGCCGCAGGCGCTGGTGATATTCGCGCTTGGCAAGCTGGGCGGCGGCGAGCTCAATTTTTCTTCCGACGTGGATCTCGTGCTCGCCTATCCCGAGGGTGGCGCGACCGATGGCGCGCGCCAGCTCGACAACGCCGAGTTTTTCACCCGCGTCGCACGCGAATTCGTGCGCCTGCTTGCCGACGCAACGGCCGACGGCATCGCCGCGCGGGTGGACCTGCGCCTGCGCCCGTTCGGCGATTCCGGCCCGGTCGCCGTTTCGTTCGCCGCGATGGAGCAGTACTACCAGCGCGAAGGCCGCGATTGGGAACGCTACGCCTGGATCAAGGCGCGCCCGGTGGCGGGCGACATGGCCGCCGGCAACCGGCTGCTCGAAACCCTGCGGCCATTCGTGTACCGGCGCTACTTCGATTACACCGCGCTGGCGGGACTGCGCGACATGAAAACGCTGATCGACACCGAAGTCGCGCGGCGCGATCTGGCCGATCACCTCAAGCTCGGTGCAGGCGGCATCCGCGAAATCGAATTCACGGTGCAGTTGCAGCAGTTGATCCGCGGCGGGCGCGACGCATCGCTGCGCGCCCGCGGGTTGCTGCCCGCACTTTCCGCGTGCGCCGTGCGCGGTTACATCTCGCAGGCACGTGCGCGCGAGTTGCGCGAGGCGTACCTGTTCCTGCGGCAGCTTGAAAACCGCGTGCAGATGTTCGCCGACCGGCAGACCCACGTGTTGCCTGCCGATCCGCTGCAACGTGAACGCCTCGCGCGCGCGTTGGGCCGTCCGGATTGGCAGGCGCTGGCCAGCACGCTCAATCGGCAACGTGAAAAGGTCACGGCGATCTTCGCGGACGTGCTGCGCCCCGAAGGTGTCGTGGATCAGCGCGAAGGCGGCGCGGCCCCGGCCGGGGAGGGCACGCGGTTGTGGCGGTGCGCGCGCGAGGACCGGCTCGAAGGGACGATGCTGAAAGCCGCCGGATTCATGCCGGCCGAACCCGTTCTGGACGCGTTGCATCAGGTGGCCGCGGTGCACGGGCTCAGTGCACGCGGTGCGCGCCGCATCGAACATCTGATGCCGGAACTGATCGAGGCGGCGGCGGCAACCTCGTCACCCGCCGATGCGCTGGTGCGGCTGTGCCGGCTGGTGCAGGCGGTGGCGCGGCGTTCGGCCTACCTTGCGTTGCTGCAGGAACAGCCGGCGGCGCGTGCACGCGTGGCGGCGCTGTGTGCGGAAAGTGCTTTCCTTGCCGAACGCGTGATCGCGCAACCGTTGCTGCTCGATGACGTGCTGGCACCGCGGGTTGAATATCTGGTGCGCGGCGCGGCCGGCATGCGCGCGGAACTTGCGCGGCAACTCGCGGCCGTGCAGGCGGGCGGCGATGCCGAAGCGGTGCTGGCCGCGATCGCCGAATGGCGCGGCAGTTACCGGATGCGCACCGGATTGGCGTTTCGGGACGGTGCCGTGGATGCGGTCGCGACCGCACGCGCGCTGGCGGAACTCGCGGACGCCGTGGTGGGCGCGGTGCTCGATCTGGCCGGGCGTGAGCTGGTCGCGCAACACGGCTGCCTGCCGGGCGAAGGCAGCGGCATCGCGGTGCTGGGTTACGGCAGCCTTGGCGGTTCGGAATTGGGGTTCAATTCCGACCTCGACCTGGTATTCGTGTACGACGCCGCGCGTGGCGAGAAAACCAGCGACGGTCCGCGCCCGCTCGACGGCGCACGCTGGTATGCGCGGCTTGCGCAACGCGTGGTGCACTGGCTGTCGGCGCCGACGCGCGGCGGCCGGTTGTATGAAGTCGATACGCGACTGCGGCCCGACGGCGGCAAGTCGCTGCTGGTCGCGAGCCTGCCCGCGTTCATCGCCTACCAGCGCGAACGCGCGTGGACGTGGGAACAGCAGGCGCTGGTGCGTGCGCGTGCGGTGGCCGGCGACGTTGCGCTCGGCAATGGTTTCGCGCGCGAACGTGGCGAAGTGCTGTGCCAGCCACGCGAACGCGCACCGGTGATCGCGGACATCTGCCGGATGCGCACCGAATGGCGCAAGCAGCGCGACCGTTCCGATGGCGGCTCGCTGGACTTGAAGCAGGGTGCGGGCGCGTTGTTGGACATCCAGTTCCTGCTGCAGGGCATGGTGTTGTTGCACGCGCATGCACACCCGCCGCTCGTCGCGCGTGGCGACACCCCGGGCCTGCTCGCGGCCTGCGCGCAGGCGGACGTGCTGCCCGTGGAAGATGTCGATGCGCTCGCGACCGCGCACGCGGAACTGCTGGAACGCGCGTTGTCGGCGACGCTCGCGGGCGAGCATCGCGTGGCGCCACGCGACCTGGTGCTGGATGCGCGCTGTGCGAAGGTGCTGGAGGTCGCGCGCCGCGCGGGTTTCGATTTCGGAGCCGGGTGACGCGCGCTGCTTTGCAGGTTGGGCTGACGCCAGCTTCATCGGCGGAAGCCCAACATCGCCGCGGGATCATGTTGGGCTTCGCATACGCTCAGCCCAACCTGCATGGGTTGGGACACGATGTGCGGCGAACGGGCGCCTGCGTCGCGCGGGTGACGGAAAAGCTAGGGCGCCCGCGCCGCAATGCGCTTGCGCAACTCGACCGCAACCGCCCGCGTCTCGCGCAGCGGTGCCACCGCGGTGCGCGCCTCCCCCCCCGCCTCGGTGAGCAGCCCGCGTTCGCGCAAGGCCGCGTGGAAGCGCGCGATCTTTTCCGGCAGCGGCGTGGCCGCCACCGTGTGTACCGGCACGCCGGCGGCGCATGCTTCGGAAAGCATGTTCACCGAATCGGGTGTCACCACGACGCGGTCGGCCCAGCCGAGCAGGCCCGGATAGGGATTGGTGCCTTCGTCATTCCAGAAAACGCCGGGGAAGCCCGCAAGGGCATCACGCAGACGCGCGGCGAATTCGGGCGGCGTGCGCCGTGAGGCGGTCGCGAGCACACTGCCGTCTCGTGCAACCGCGCAGACGGTTTCGATCACGCGTTGCGCTACATGCCCGTCGAACTCGATGCCGCGGCGCGGGCCGCCGACCAGCAGTGCGACGCGCGGGCGCGGCAACGCCTCGAAGTCGGGAAACGCCTCGCGGCCGGAAGCCAGCCACGCGTCGTCGATGGGGTTGAGCGAGCCCAACGTGTGCAGCACGTTCGCGCCTTCCAGCCGGTCGTGGCGCGGCGCAACCACCACGTCCCAGTGGCGGGGATCGATGCGCGGGTCGAGGATCTGCACGCAGTAGCAGTCGCCGTCCGACAAGTCGCGCAACATGCGTGTCAGCAGCGCGGCGCTGCGTCCGCAACCGATCGCGACGTCGGGCCACGGTGCTTCGAAACCCGCGCGGTCGCGCGGCGCCAGCGCGAGCCGGCCGCCGGCAATGTGTCGCGGCGCGAACCACGCCCACGGCGCACGCAACGGCAGGGTCATGACGCGCGCCGTCACCTCCAGCGCGGAGGCCAATGCCAGCGCCTGGCGTTCATTGCCGGCGGCGCCGTCGCTGATGACCCAGGCGGAATGGGGCGGGTAGGGCATCAAGTGCGGAAACTCGGAAGGGTCGCGTGATTATGCGGGAGTTCGAGTGGCGGATAGACTGCTCAAGCGAATGGAAGCCGCGTTGGAACATTGCCCCCTTGAGTCAAGGGGGCTGTCGAATCGCGCGGCAATCCGACGGGGGTTGTGGGAGCACGCTCTTTTCGGGTGCGAAACAGTCCCTGGCGTTCTGGTCATCGGAGGAGTCGAGCATTGTTGAGCGCTCCCGAAATTGCCGTGCGTTTGTTGCTGGCCGCCGCGCTGGGTGGGGTGATCGGGTTCGACCGCGAGCGCCACACCTGGGCCGCGGGATTGCGCACCCACATGCTGGTTTGCCTGGGTGCGGCGCTGGCGATGATCGTTTCCGCGTTCGCGTTTTCCGACGTGCTGCAGCATTGGCCGCGCGTGGTGCTGGACCCTTCCCGGATCGCGGCGCAGGTGATCAGCGGCATCGGCTTCCTCGGTGCCGGCACCATCATGTTCATGCACCGCGAGAACGTGATCCGCGGGCTCACCACGGCCGCGGGGTTGTGGACCGTGGCCGCGATCGGGCTGGCGGTCGGTGGCGGCATGTACGCGGCGGCGGTGATCGCGACCGCGGTGGCGTGGGTGATCCTGGCGGCGCTGAAGCCGCTGGAACGCCGCTTCGCGGTGCGCAAGACCCTGCCCCAGGTGCGGGTGGTTTTCGCCGGGCGGGCCTCGCTGGCCGCGATCGAGCAGGTATTGACGGCGCGCGGCCTGCCGGCCAGCACCATCGTCACGCGCCACGTCCCCGATGATGGCGACGAAGTGACGGTCGAATTCGAGCGGGGCTTCGATCGCGGTGCACTGGGTCCGCTGGCCGATGCGCTGCACGGGGTGGCGGGCGTCCAGTCGGTGTCGCTGGATGTCACCTCACGCGCAGGTTGAGGTGCTGCGCTAAAATCGACCGAATCGATCCAGCGGATTCCAGACATGCCTCCCCAGCCGGCCCCTTCCTATCCCGTGGGTGAACCCGCCAACGCCAGGCGCCGCTACGAGGTGACCGGGGCGGACCTTCCCCTGGCCTGCCCGTTGCCCGAAATGACGCTGTGGAATTCGCACCCGCGCATCTACCTGCCCATCGTCGATGACGGCGGCACCACGGTGTGTCCGTATTGCGGGGCGGAGTACATCCTGAAGCGCGCCGAAACCTGAGGCATTCGCGGCGGGGCAGGGAGCGCGCATTCGCCGGCCTTCGGCGCGATTCTTGCAAGGAACAAAGGCATGCCCACCGCTGCCGTCATGCAGGAATTCGTGCCCGAACCTGCCCCCTCGCCGACCCGCTTGACCGTCGTCCAGCTGCTGCCTGCGCTGGAAAACGGCGGCGCCGAGCGCTCCACCCTGGAAGTGTCGCGCGCACTGGTCGCGGCGGGCCATCGATCGATCGTGGTGTCCGCGGGCGGCCGCATGGTCGAGCGTCTGGAACGCGAAGGCGGCGAGCACGTCACGCTGGACATCGGCTCCAAATCGCTGCGCAGCCTGGCGCGGATCGGCCCCTTGCGCCGGGTCCTGTCCGGCATTGATCCCGATATCGTGCATGCACGTTCGCGGGTACCCGCGTGGCTGGCGTGGTACGCGCTGCGTGGCCTGCATCCCCGGCCGCATTTCGTTACCACGGTGCACGGGCTCAACACGCCCGGCCATTGGAGCGGGGTCATGATCCGGGGCGACCGGGTGATCGCGGTTTCGCAGACGGTGCACGATTTCCTGCTCAGCCATTACCCGCGCGTCGACGCGACCCGGCTCAGCGTGATCCCGCGCGGCATCGATCCCGAGGCGTTCCCCTACGGCTACCGGCCCGAGGATGCATGGCGCAATCGTTTCTTCGCGGACTTCCCGCAACTCGCGGGGGCGCCGCTGCTGACGCTGCCGGGGCGCGGAACCCGCCTGAAAGGCCACGCCGACGCGATTGCATTGATCGCCGGTCTGCGTGAGCGCGGCATCGAGACGCGCCTGTTGCTGCTCGGCATCGTCGAACCCGGCCGCGAGGCCTACCTCAAGGAAATGCAGGCGCTGGCGAAGGAGCGGGGCGTCGCCGATTGGGTGGTCTTCTCGCCACCGCGGAACGACGTGCGCGACGTCTTCGCGGTGTCCGACCTGGTGCTGCAGCTTTCGAACAAGCCGGAAAGTTTTGGCCGCACCGTGATCGAGGCGCTGTCGCTGTGCCGCCCGGTGCTGGGTTACGCGCACGGCGGCGCCGGCGAATTGCTGGCCGAGCTTTACCCGGCCGGGCGCGTGCCGGCCGGCGACATCGACAAGCTGATCGTCCGCGCGGCCGAACTGCTGGGACGCGCGCCGCCGATCGCGCCGCTGCAGCGCTATCGCCTGGCCGACATGCAGGCCAGCGTTCTGGCGTTGTATCAGGAGTTGGCGGCGACGCCGCGGGCTCGTTGATTCGTCACAGCCTCACCCTCTTCCGCAGGAAGGGGGTCGCCGCGTAGCGGCGGGGGGGAATGATGCCGTCCGTGCAGAGACTCCGTTGAAAAAGGCGCCGCACGGGTACGATGCGCGTTTCAACTGCGTAGTCCGTTATCGATGAATGATTCGATTGGCCAACGCATCCGCGCAGCACTGCTGTCGCCGCTCACCCCGATCTGGCTGGTGGTGTTCCTGTTGCCGTTCGGACGCTCCAGCGAGCTGGGCACGCTGATCTGCATGCTGGGCGCGATCATCCTGTTCGTGCGCGACCGTCACGCGCTGACCAGCCATCCCGGCGCACGGCTGTTGCTCTGGCTTTGGGCCGCGTACTTCCTGGCCGCGCTGATTTCGTCGCCCGGTGCCGTCGATCCCGCGCGCAGCTGGAGCAGCGCCGCCGCCTACATCCGTTTCGCACCGTTCGGCGTGTACGTGTGCTTCGCGGTGCGCCGCGAGTCGCGGTTGAATGCGCTGTGCCTCGCCACCGGCATCGTGGTGGCGTTGTGGGCGCTGGATGCGTGGGTGCAGGCGTTGACCGGGTACAGCCTGGGCGGCCACGCCGATCCGCAACGGATTTCCGGAATATTCGGTGCGGGGAATCTCAAACTCGGTCCGGTGCTGGCGTCGCTGTCGCCGTTCGTGTTGTGGGCCGCGAAACGGCGTTTTGGCCGCGGTGGGCTGGTCGTCGCGATGTTGTTCCTGCTGGTGCCGATTCTGCTGGCCGGCTCGCGCGCCGCGTGGATTACTTACGGCGTGGCGCTGCTGGCATTCTTCCGGGTCGAGGCGCGTTCGCCGCTGCGGTTCGGCGCATGGATCCTCGCCGCCTGCGTGGTGGTCGCGGCGGCGATGGGCGTCGCCTGGAAAACATCCTCGCGTTTCGATGCGCGCATGGATCGCACGGTCGCCGCGTTGCAGGACTCGCGACACGCGATCAATTACGCGAGCAGTGGCCGCATCGACATCTGGCGCGTGACCGCGAAGATGATCGCCGCGCATCCGCTGCTCGGCGTGGGCGTGCGCGATTTCCGCGAGGCGTATCCGCACTACGCGCCGCCCAACGACCATTTCGTCACCGAGGAAGCCTGCGGGGTGGGCGAGGGCGCCTGCCACCCGCACCAGATCGTGCTGGAAATCCTCGGCGACACCGGCGCGGTGGGCCTGTTGTTGTGGCTTGCAGGCGTCGCGCTGGCGCTGCGTGCCTGGCGAAGGGTCGGTCCCGCGGCACGCCGCCGTGCATTTCCCGTCACGGTGGCACTGGCGGTCACGGTGTTTCCGTTCAACACGCACCTCGCGTTCTACTCCGCGTGGTGGGGGCTGCTGTTCTGGTGGCTGCTGGCGCTGTGGTGCGCGGCGCTGTATGCCGACGTGCCCGATGACGCGCCGGTGCGGCGCGCCCACATGCGAATCAAGGATCTCGCGCATGGCGCGTGAAAAATTTTCGCTGGTGATCATCACCTTCGACAATGCGGACACGCTGGAGCGTTGCCTTGCCGCCGCGGATTTCGCGGACGAGATCGTGGTGCTGGACTCGGGTTCGACCGATGCAACGGTGGAGATCGCGCGGCGCCACGGCGCGCGCATCGCGACGCATCCGTTCGACGATTACGGCCCGCAGAAGCAGCGCGCGATCGACATGGCGAGCCACGACTGGATATTGAACCTCGATGCCGACGAGATTTTGTCGCCCGGCACGCGCGGAGTCATCGAGCGTGCGCTGGAGAACCCCGCCGTCGCAGGCTTTCGCTTGCCGCGCCGCGAACGGATGTTCTGGAGCGTGCAGCATCCGTGGAGCCACCGCAACGGACACCTGCGGCTGTTCGACCGCCGGCGCGGGCGCATGAATGCGGTACCGGTCCACGCGGCGGTCGAAGTGGACGGTCCGATTGCGACCTTGACGCGCGCGGACTTCGTCAACATGGGCGACGACGACATCGCCGCGCGCGTGGCCAAGATCAACCGTTATTCGTCGGGCATGGTCGCGGACAAGCTGGCGCGCAAGCAACGTTTCAGCGGCCCGATGATGCTGGTGTACCCGCCGGTCTTCTTCGTGCGCCAATACGTCTTCAAGCGCTATTTTTTGTCCGGCTGGGCCGGCTTCATCGCCAGCCTGTTGGGATCGTTCTACGTGTTCCTGAAATACGCCAAGTTGCACGAGAGCCGCGAGCGCGCGAAACGTCAATAAACGGGCGGCATGCCTTCCGGCCGTGTCTTGAACCGCTTGTGTGCCCACAGGTATTGCGCGGACGCTTCGCGCACCATGCGCTCAACCACGGTGTTGACGCGCGCGACGTCGGCGACCACGTCTCTGCCCGGAAAATCTTCCAGCGGCGCTTCCAGCCGCAGCACGTAGCCGCCCTGCGGCGTGCGGCGGTGGAAGAACGGCATCACTGCCGCGCCCGAGAGCCGCGCGAGATGGTGTGTCGCGGTGATCGTGGATGCAGGAATGCCGAAGAACGGCGCGAACACCGAATCCTTGCCGCGCATGTCCTGGTCGGGTGCGTACCAGACGGTGCCGCCGCGCTTGAGGTATTTCACGGTCGCGCGCAGCTGGTCCTTGTCGAACATGGTGTCGGCGTAGCGCAGGCGCGCGCGCAGCACCATGGTTTCGAACACGTCCGAGTCCATGCGCCGGTACATGCCGGCGATCTTGATCCGGCGCGAAATCAGCCGCGCGCACAACTCGAGGTGCGAGAAGTGCCCGCCGACCAGCAGCACGCCGCGGCCGCGCGCGCGGGCGGCTTCGAGGTGTTCCAGTCCCTCGATTTCGACGTGCAG
This sequence comes from Rhodanobacteraceae bacterium, assembly GCA_035249465.1. Lineage (GTDB taxonomy): Bacteria > Pseudomonadota > Gammaproteobacteria > Xanthomonadales > Rhodanobacteraceae > 66-474. Next base: position 15,148 of record DATFGL010000016.1, read on the forward strand.
CCTCGCCAGTTTCGCGTCGGATGCGAACCACCCGAGCGCAAATTCGCCCAGCATGCGGCCCATCTCGCGTGTCGCTTCGCGGCGCAGCGCCTCGCGCCGGTGCGCATCGAGTTCCGGGAAACACAGCTCCAGGTTGCGCGCGATCACGTGCCGCCGCGCGCGCAGCAGCGGCGAGGCCGCCGCACTGAACGCGGCCCCGAATGCCAGGATCCATCGCGCCGGCAGCAACACGATCGCGCGGATGAAACCGATGCCGATCCACGCCGGCCAGTGGCGCGGTGCGAGCAGTTTGCGTGGGAACGGCGGCGATGCGGACATGGCGGGCGATGATAGCAACGGGTGTTGTTGTTCACCCTCTTCGCTTGCGAAGGGGGTCGCGCGCGAAGCGCGCGGGGGGATGCCATCGCGCGTCGAAGGTTGCCAAAGCGCATCCCCCTCATTCCCCCTTCGCAGGCGAAGGGGGAGGCTCGTTGCGGTTAACCCAGCATCGCGGCAATCTTCGCCAGTTGCGCGGCTGCGACGTCTCGGCGTGATCGTTCGTCGGCTTCGGGATCGGTGCCATCGCGGCGCAGTTCGGCGGCGGGCAATTCCTCGAGGAATCGCGACGGCTTCTGCTTGAACACCTGGCCGTAGCGCCGGCCCTGCACGCTGTAGCTCATGCGCAGCCATTCCCTGGCACGGGTGATGCCGACGTACAGCAGCCGGCGTTCCTCGTCCAGGCGGCCTTCGTCGATCGCGCCCTCGTGCGGCAGGGTGCCGTCCTCGCAACCGACGATGTGCACGCAGCGGAACTCCAGTCCCTTCGCCGCGTGCAGGGTCATCATCCGCACCGCGTCGCCGCCGTCATCCTTGTCCGCGTGATTGAGCAGCGCGAGTTGCGCGGCCAGGTCGTCCGCGCGCGCCTTGCCGGAATCCATCGCGCGGAACCAATCCATCAGTTCGCGCACGTTGCCGAGTTTGCGTTCATGCAGCGCGGGATCCTTCGATGCGTGCGTGAGGTGTTCGGCGTAGCGGGTGCGCCGGAGGATTTCCTGCACCAGATCGGCAGCGTTCGCGTGTTTCGCGTGCTGTGCGAGCGCGGCGATCAGATCGACGAATCCGGCGAGCGCCGCGGCCGGACGCGCCGCGAGCTGCTGCAGGGCGGCGGGGCTGTGCGCCGCGCGCAGCAACGAAAGGTGTTTCGACTGCGCCAGCTCGCCCAGCTTTTCCAGCGTGGTCGCGCCGATCTCGCGGCGCGGCACGTTGACCACGCGCAGGAACGCCGCGTCGTCGTCGGGGTTGGCGACCAGCCGCAGGTACGCCAGCACGTCCTTCACCTCGGCGCGGTCGAGGAAGCCCAGCGCGCCGGTCAGGTGGTAGGGAACGCGGCCCAACTGGAACGCCTTTTCCAGCGGCCGCGCCTGGTGATTGCCGCGATACAGCACCGCGCAATCCGACCACGCAAGCTGGTGCTGGTCGCGCAGGTGCATGAGTTGCGAGGCCACGCGCTCGGCTTCGTGCTCGGCGTCGCGGCATTCCAGCACGCGGATGCGTTCGCCATCGGCGTGCGCGCTCCAGAGCTTCTTGGGATGCGCGTGCGGGTTGTGCGCGATCAGCGCATTGGCCGCGCGCAGCACGCGCTGGGCGCAGCGATAGTTCTGCTCCAGTTTGACGACGCGCAGTTTCGGGTAATCCTGCGACAGTTTGTCGAGGTTGCCGGGATCGGCGCCGCGCCATGCATAGATCGACTGGTCATCGTCGCCCACGCAGGTGAACCCGCCGCGTTCGCCAGCGAGCAGTTTCAGGAAGGCATATTGCGTTGCGTTGGTGTCCTGGCATTCGTCCACCAGCAGGTAGCGGATGCGCTCGCGCCACGCGGCGCGCACCTCTTCGTCCTGTTGCAGCACCGCAACCGGCAGGCGGATCAGGTCGTCGAAGTCCACCGCATTGAACGCGGCAAGCCGCCTCTGGTACGCGGTGTAGAGCTGCGCGGCTTCCAGTTCGCGCGGTGCGCGTGCGGCGTCGAGCGCCTGTTCCGGCGTCAGGCCCTCGCTCTTGAGGCGCGACAACAACGAACGCAACTGGAACAGCCTGTCGGATTTCACTCCCGCGCCCGCCAATTCCTTCACCAGCCCCGCGCTGTCATCCGCGTCCAGCACCGAAAAGTTGCGCCGCAAACCTGCGCGCGCGTGCTCGATCTGCAGGAATTTCAAGCCGAGCGCATGGAAGGTGCACACGCTCGGCGCACTCGCGGCATCGCCCTTGATACGTTTGCACGCGCGCTCGTGCATCTCGCGCGCGGCCTTGTTGGTGAAGGTGATCGCGGCGATTTTTTCGGGCGGCACGAGGCCGCGCTCGATGAGGTGCGCTATTTTCTCGGTGATCACGCGGGTCTTGCCGGAGCCGGCTCCGGCCAGCACCAGCAGGGGACCGTCCACGTATTCGACGGCGGCGCGTTGTTGCGGGTTGAGCATGGAGTTGCCGCGACGGCGGTCGTGGATCGACGGATGATGGTAACGTGTCGTGTTCCATCGATGCCGCATCGAGCGCAAGGAAACGTCATGACCGAGCCCGACTGGTCGCGCCCGCACTGGACGCGCGACGAAGCCAAGGCGATGTTGCTGTATTTCGTGTTCGGTGAGTTTGCCGCCGAGCCACGGCTCGACCTGTCCGCGCATGGCGGCCGCGGTTTGCCGCCGGAGGTCGAAATGCGGCGGATTCCCAAGGCTGCGTTGGCGCACTGGGAAGGCCATCCGCTGCGCGGCGCGTTGGGCGAAATCCTGCGCGAGGGTAATCCCGCCGCGTTCGAGGCCGCGCGCAAGGCGCCGGAGTGCCTGATGCTGCGCGGCGAATTGGCCGATGCGGATTCGCTTGCCTACCTCGCCGACACGCTCGGCGTGGTCGCGGCATTGCTGGAAGCGGGTGGTGCCGCGGTGGTGGACCCGCAAATCCTGGAAATGTTTACGTCCGCCGAGTGGCGCGCGCGGTATGCGGGCGCGGCGGCCGCCACGCCGCGCAGCCATGTGGCCATCCTGTGCAACGATGACGCGGCCGGGAGCGTGGAGCAGTGGATCCACACCCGCGGCATGCGCAAGTTCGCGCGTCCGGACATCAGCATTCGTCGCGTGCCGCAGACCGAGGTGCAGCGCGCGGGTGCGGTCGCGGCGCGACTGGTGGAACTCGGGGTGCGCGGAATGCGTTTCGGTGACGGCTCCGTGGTCGAGGCCGAAGGCTTGCCGGGGGGCCTGAAGACCACGCGCGGCGGTTCGCTGGATGATCCGGAGTTCAACAACACGCATATAGAGCTCGCTTGGAATGCAGCGGGAATAACGCGCTGAAGCCTGTGTGCTTTCGCGAACACCGTTCGGCTCCGTTCGTCGGAGCAAACATCCCCCCGCGCGCTATGCGCACCGCGCTTCGCTCCGCCCTTCGTTCCGACGGGGGTGACGGCTTCGAATTCGCTTTGCAGTGTTCGCGGCGAATCGCGCTTTTCCTCCCCCTTCCGCAGGAAGGGGGATTGAGGGGGATGCGCTACTCGGCGCAATTTCAATGCCGATCGCGTACCCTTTGCCGCATGCGCATCTCGGCTTCCATCGACATCCCCGAATCGGAACTGACCGAGCGCTTCCTGCGCGCGGACGGTCCCGGCGGGCAGCACGTCAACCGCACCGAAAGCGCGGTGGAGTTGCGTTTCGACGTGGCGCAGTCGCCGTCGCTGCCGGACGCCGTGCGTGCGCGCGTGCTGGCACGGCGCGACCGGCGGTTGACCGACGACGGCGTGCTGGTGATCCAGGCGCGGCGTTTCCGCGACCAGGCGCGCAATCGTGACGACGCGCGCACGCGCCTGGTCGAAATCATCCGCGGCTCGCTCACGCCGCCGAAAAAACGCGTGGCGACGAAACCCACGCGCGCTTCGAAGGAACGTCGCCTCGCCGGCAAGAAACAGCGCGGGGCGATGAAGCGCAACCGCGGCCGCGCGTGGAGCGAGGATTGAGCGCCGATGCGCGCGGTCCCGCGTTGCCCGCACGGCTTCCGCCGGGGATGCCGCAGTTTCCCGATCGTGCCTGGCGGCATGCGGTCCGCGCATGGATCGAGGCGAGCGGCTGGCGCCTCGAAGGCGAATTGCCCGACGTGCCGAAACTGGTGCTGATCGTCGCGCCGCATTCGTCGTGGTGGGACGGCATCTGGGGCTTGTTGTTCAAGGTCGCCTTGGGCACCGACATCGCCTTCATGGCCAAGCGCGAGTTGTTCCGCTGGCCGTTGGGCGGGTTGTTGCGGAAACTCGGCGGCGTGCCGATCGCCCGCGGCGAGGCGGCCGACGTGGTGGGGCAGATGGTCGAACGTTTCCGCACCCGCGAACGCCTGTGGCTGGGCATCGAGCCCGAGGGCACCCGCAAGGCCGTCAGCAGGTGGAAATCGGGTTTCTGGCACATCGCGCGCCAGGCCGGCGTGCCGATCCTGCCGGGCTATTTCGATTACCCGCGCAAGGTGATCGGGCTCGGCCCGTTGTTTACCCCGGGCGACGACAAGGATGCCGACCTTGCCGCGCTGCGCGCGTTCTATCGGCCGTTCCGGGGAAAGCACAGGGGAGTGTGAATTCCGGTGACGTCGCCGTACCCCGCCATGCGTCCCGGCCATGGCTGGGGTATGATCCGGAGCGGAAAATTGGGGGGTGGCTGTGTCCAGCGTCCTGTTCAACAAGAATGTTGCGGGTTCCGCCGCACCGGCGCCGGAGACGCCCACCATGGGCCGGTTGCCGCGGCGGTTGTCCGGGCGCGAGATGGCGTTGTTCACCGGCGTGGGCCAGCGGCTGGAACTGGGGCCGGGCCGCGCGGTGTTCCGGCGCGGCGAATTCGGCCGCAGCATGTTCGTGATCGCGTCCGGGCGGGTGCTGCTGGAATTCGCCGGCGACCTGCCCGACAAGCTGATCGGCCCCGACGAATATTTCGGCGAACTGGCGATGTTCGTGGGCAACCACGCGCGCTCGGGCAGCGCGCTGGCGTCCGAGCCCTGCGTGGTTTACGTGATCGAACCCGACACGTTCGAAATGCTGATGCACAGCGAGCCGCTGCAGATGGCGCAGTTCATGCTGCGCTCGTTCACCTATCTGGTGGCCAGCGAGCAGCAGTTGATCTCGAATTACAAGCGCCGCAACGAAGACCTGATGCAGACGCTGGATTCGCTGCGCCAGACCCGCGACCAGTTGCAGCTTGCGCGGCGCCAGGTGTGCACCGATGACCTGACCGACCTGTGCAACCGGCGCGGGCTGTACCAGTTCCTCGAAAACACGGTGGAAGTGCGCGACCGCAACCGCCAGTTCGGCCTGCTGCTGATCGACATCGATCATTTCAAGCAGATCAACGACCAGAACGGCCATCTTGTCGGCGACGAGGTGCTGCGCGCGATCGCCGCGGAAATCCAGGATGCCGCGGGCGTCACGGACCTGCCGTGCCGCCTGGGCGGCGACGAGTTTGCCCTGCTGACGCAAGTGATCGACCAGCGCGAGTTGACCGAGCGCGCCTTGCGCATCACCGAAGGCGTGCGCCAGCTGCGCTTCCCGAAAAACGCGCCGGAACTCACCGTTTCCGTCAGCGTCGGCGGTGGTCTGTGCCGCGACGACGACGAATGGTCGGTGTGGTACAGCGAAGCCGATTGCGCGCTGTACCACGTGAAGGGCTCGGGCGGTGACGGCGCGCACGTGATGAGTTGAAACTCCCTCTCCCCGCGGGGTGAGGGCCGGGTTGCCTGGCGAGCGCACGACGCGCGAGCCTGGCAACGGTGGCGCGAAGCGCCGGATGAGGGTCCGGGTCTCGCGCAAGATTCGCTTGACGGCTTTTCCGAACCCTCACCCCCGCGCTGCGCGCGCGGTGTACAGCTGCCTCTCCCGCGGGGAGAGGGGCTCCAATCGGGCACCGCCATGACCGCCGAAATCCGCCAGCTCGAAACCACCCCCGGCCCCGGCCGCATGGCCACCCCGCAACTGCGCACGCTGGTGGTCTGCGACATCGCCGACTCCACCGCGCTGGTCGAGCGCATGGGCGACCAGACCGCGGCAGGCCTCATCCGCAAGCACGACCGCCTCGCGCGTGCGCTGGTGGAACAGCACAAGGGCCGCGAGATCGACAAGACCGACGGCTTCCTGCTGATGTTCGAACGGCCCATTCAGGCCGCCGCGTTCGCGCTGGATTACCAGCGCGGCCTGAAACACATGTCGGCTGCCGAGGGCGTGGTGGTGCGCGCGCGGGTTGGCATCCACATGGGCGACGTGGTGATCTGGGAAAACGCGCCGGAGGATGTCACGCGCGGCGCCAAGCCCACCGAGGTGGAAGGTCTGGTGAAACCCGTCGCGGCGCGCCTCGCGCAACTGGCGCGGCCGCAGCAAATTCTCATGTCGTCGGCCGCCGCCGGCATCGCGCACCGCGCCGAGGGCGAACTGGGCGCGCAAGCCGCCGAGCGCGTGCACTGGAAAACCCACGGCCGCTATCGTTTCAAGGGCCTGCCCGAAGCCATCGAAGTGGTGGAAGTGGGCGAGGACGAAGTCGCGCCGCTGCATGCGCCGAAATCCGGCCGCACCGCGAAGAAGATCCTGCCGTGGTGGCGACGTCCGCTGACACTCGCCGCCGAGGCCGCGATGCTGCTGATCGGCATTGGCGTGGGCACGTGGTTCCTGCTGCAAAGCCCTCCCACGCTGGCGTTCGCCGCGCGCGACTGGGTGGTGGTGGGCAACCTGCACAACCTCACCGATGACAAGCTGTACGACCAGTCGGTCGATTCCGCGCTGCGCATCAGCCTGGAGCAGTCGCAATACGTCAACGTGCTGCCGGAATTGTCGGTGCAGCAAACCCTGCAACGCATGCAGTTGAACCCGGACAAGACCGACGTCAACCGCGCCATCGGCGCGCAGATCGCGCTGCGCGAAGGCGCGCGCGCCCTGATCCTGCCCACCGTCGCGGACGTCGGCGGCCGCGTGCGCGTCACCGCCGAGGTGATCGACCCCAACACCCAGGCCAC
>DATFGL010000017.1:0-3678 GCA_035249465.1 Rhodanobacteraceae bacterium
GCCGCTGGTGTTGTTCGAAGGCGCGGGTTCACGCGCGCGGGTGCTGGCCGCCAACGCCGCCGCGCGCCATCACGGCTTGCGTGCCGGGCAATCGCTGACCTCCGCGCGCGCGCTGTATCCGCGCGTGAACGCGGTCGAGCATGACGCGGCGGCGGTCGAACGCTGCCACGATTTCCTGGCGGCCTGGGCGTACCGTTACAGCTCGCAGGTGTGCCGCACGTTTCCGCAAACCCTGTTGCTGGAAGTGCGCGCGAGTTTCCGCCTGTTCGGCGGCTGGGCGTCGTTGCAGGCGGAATTGCGTCGCGATCTCGCCGCGCTCGGTTTCGAGCATCGCATCGCCGCGGCACCCAATCCGCACGCGGCGCTCGTGCTGGCATCCGCACGCGATGGCAGCGCGATCGAGGACGGGGTGCACCTGCTGGATGCGTTGGGCACGCTGCCGGTCGAGCGCAGCGGGCTCGATGCGGCGTGCGCGGAAAGTTTGCAACGGATGGGCTTGCGCCGGCTGCGGCAACTGTTCGCATTGCCGCGCGCGGAACTGGGCAAGCGCATCGGCGCCCAGGCGATGCTGCATCTCGATCGCCTGCACGGTGCGGCGGTGACCGCGCTCGATTTTTACCGGCCTCCGGATGTGTTCGACCAACGCATCGAATTGCCGTTCAACACGGGTTTGCACGAATCGCTGCTGTTTCCGCTGCGGCGGCTGTTGCGTGATTTCTCGGCATTCCTCACCGGCCGCGACGGCGGCGCGCAACGCTTCACGCTGGCTTTCGAGCACGAACGCGGCGCGCCCACCGAAATCCGGATCGGCCTGCTGGCACCGGAACGCGATCCGGAACTGTTGTTCGCGATCGCGCGCGCGCGACTGGATCGCATCCGGCTTCGCGAATCTGTCTGTGGCTTGCGCCTGATCTCCGACGAACTGCCGGCGTTCACGCCGGCGCGCCGCGATCTGTTCGACACCCGGCCGCAGCAAGCCGTCGGTTGGGAGGCCCTGCGTGAACGTCTGCACGCGCGCCTGGGCGAGCACGCGGTGCATGGGCTGGCGTTGCATCCCGATCATCGGCCCGAGCGCGCATGGCGCGGCGTCCAGGGTGCCGATCCATCGTGCGGTACCGGCTCGTTGCGCGGAGCCCATCCCGCGCCTGCGCGTGACACGGACGGACCCGTGCCATTGCCGCCGCGCCCCACCTGGTTGCTGGCGCGGCCCATTCCGCTGCGCGAGCGGGTCGCACACGTCATCGCCGGTCCCGAGCGCATCGAGAGCGGTTGGTGGGACGGCGTGGACATGCGCCGCGACTACTACGTCGTCGAAACCGCCTCGCGCCAGCGCGCGTGGGCCTTCCGCCCCGCCGGCGAAAACGGCCCCTTCATGTTGCAGGGGTGGTTTGCGTGAACGTCGCAGACCGGAATACCGATGGCAGCCAACCACCTTCCACCCTACGCCGAACTGCATTGCCTTTCGGCCTTCAGTTTTCGGCGCGGCGCGTCGGTCGCGCAGGAGTTGTTCGAGCGCGCGGCCCAATTGAAATACACCGCGCTCGCGATCACCGACGAGGCATCCCTGGCCGGTATCGTGCGTGCGCTGGAGGCCTCGCGCAAAACCGGCTTGCGCCTGATCGTGGGCAGCGAGGTGCAACTCGCCGATGGTCCCAAACTGGTGCTGCTGGTGGAGACCGCTCAGGGTTACACGCGGCTTTGCCGGTCGTTGACGCTGGCGCGGCGGCGCGCCGGCAAGGGGTCATATCGCTTGTTGCGCGAGGATCTCGCCGCCGCACCGAATGAGGGATTGCTGGCGCTGTGGATTCCCCCTGCATCACCCGACCTCGAAGAAGGCGCGTGGATCAAGCGCATGTTTCCCGATCGTGCGTGGCTTGCGGTGGAATTGCACCGCGGACCCGATGACAACGCGCGGCTCGCGCAGCTCCGCGCAATCGGCACGCAACTCGACATGCCGCTGGTCGCATCCGGCGATGTGCACATGCACGCGCGCGGCCGGCGTGCGCTGCAGGACACGCTGACCGCGATCCGCCACGGGACCACGGTCGACGAGGCCGGCTTCAGGCTTTTCCCCAACGGCGAACGCCACCTGCGCACGCGTCGTGCCCTGGCTGTGATTTATCCCGCCGATCTCCTGGAAGAAACCCTCCGCATTGCGGCGCGCTGCACCTTTTCGCTGGAAGAGCTGCACTACGAATACCCGCACGAACTGGTGCCGGAAGGCCACACCGCCGCAAGCTGGCTGCGCGAGCTCACCGAAGCCGGCGCGCGCACGCGCTGGCCGGATGGCGTGCCGGACAAGGCGCGTACGCTGATCGAGCACGAGTTGGCGCTGATTTCCGAGAAGAAATACGAATCCTATTTCCTGACCGTGCACGACCTGGTGCGCTTCGCGCGCAGCAAGGAAATCCTGTGCCAGGGGCGCGGTTCCGCTGCCAACTCCGCGGTGTGCTACGCACTCGGCGTCACCGAGATCGATCCGTCACGCATGAACGTGCTGTTCGAACGCTTCGTGTCGCGCGAACGCAACGAACCACCCGACATCGACATCGATTTCGAACACGAACGCCGCGAGGAAGTGATCCAGTACGTGTTCCGTCGCTACGGGCGCGAGCGCGCGGCGCTCACCGCGGTGGCCAGCACCTACCGCGGCCGCGGCGCGATGCGCGACGTCGCCAAGGCGCTGGGCCTGCCGTCCGACATGGTCGATCGGTTGGCGCGTTGCATGGATCACTGGGGCGGCACCCAAGGATTGGACGAAGTGTTGCGCGGACACGGCTTCGATCCCGATGCGCCGCTGCTGCGCCGCGTGCTCGCACTGACCGCGCAATTGATCGGCATGCCGCGGCATCTATCGCAACATCCCGGCGGCTTCGTGATGTCCGAACATCCCCTGAGCACGCTGGTGCCGGTGGAGAACGCGGCGATGGAAGGCCGCACCGTGATCCAGTGGGACAAGGACGATCTCGACACGGTCGGACTGCTGAAGGTGGATTGCCTCGCGCTGGGCATGCTGACCGCGCTCCGCAAGACCTTCGACTTGTTGCGCGCTTCCGGCCGGCGCGACATGACGCTGGCCGACATTCCGCCCGAAGACGGCGCGGTATACGAAATGGTCGGCCGCGCCGACACCATCGGCGTGTTCCAGATCGAATCGCGCGCGCAGATGGCGATGCTGCCGCGCCTGCAGCCGAAATGCTTCTACGATCTCGTGATCGAGGTGGCGATCGTGCGGCCCGGCCCGATCCAGGGCGACATGGTGCATCCGTACCTCAGGCGCCGGCGCGGCGAGGAGCCGATCGATTATCCGTCACCGCAGTTGCAGGCGGTGCTCGAACGCACGCTGGGCGTGCCGCTGTTCCAGGAACAGGTGATGCAGATCGCGATCGTCGCGGCCGGCTACTCGCCCGGCGAAGCCGACCAGTTGCGGCGTTCGATGGCGGCGTGGAAGCGCCACGGGGGACTCGAACCGCACCGCGAGCGCCTCGCGCGCGGCATGCTCGCCAACGGTTATTCGCAGGCCTTCGCCGACCATCTGTTCGAGCAGATCAAGGGTTTCGGCAGTTACGGTTTTCCCGAGTCGCACGCCGCGAGTTTTGCGCTGATCACCTGGACGAGTTGCTGGCTGAAATATCACGAGCCGGCGGCGTTCGCGTGCGGGCTGATCAATTCCGCGCC
>DATFGL010000018.1:0-4629 GCA_035249465.1 Rhodanobacteraceae bacterium
AGAGCGCGACGCCGCGCAGATCCTCTCCACCGCGCTGGCGCGCGACGGCGTCAAGGTGCGCCTCAACACCCTGGTCCACAACATACGGGTCGAACAGGCAGGCAAGCAGATCGACCTGGTCTGCGACGACTACCGGAATACTATCGAGGTCGATGCGATCCTCGCCGGCGTCGGCCGCGCGCCGAACGTGGAGGAGCTTGGCCTGGAATCAGCCGGCGTGGCGTACGACACGGACAACGGCATCCGCGTCGACGACTTCCTGCGCACAACCAACCGCGGCATCTATGCCGCCGGCGATGTGTGCCTCGACCACAAGTATGGGCACACCGCCGGAGCGTCGGCCGAAATGGCGGCCCACAACGCGCTGTTTGGCAAGCGCAGGCGGTGGAGCCAAGTGATCATTCCGTGGGTCACGTTCACCGATCCGGAAGTCGCACACGTTGGCCTGTACGTGCGTGAAGCCAACCAGCGCGGCGTCCCCGTGAAAACGTTCACCGTCCTGATGCACGAGGTCCACCGCGCGGTCATCGACAGCGAACAAGCGGGTTTCGTGAAGATCCACGTCCGCGAGGGAACCGATCGCATTCTCGGCGCGACCATCGTGGCGCGCCACGCTGGCGACATGATCAACGAGATCACGTTGGCGATGGTGGCCGGCATCGGTCTGCGCACGCTTGCCAAGGTCTTGCACGCGTATGACACGCAGGCGGAGGCAATCCAGAAGGCTGCCAAGGCCTGCGAATGGGCGATGGCGGCCACGGCCAGGTGATCCGGTAACGTCGGGGGGTTTGGGGGCGCTCCGAATTTCGCGAGCGTCACATGGCAGCGTGGTCGGCTTCGGATGAGCTCCCGCGCGGCAACAAGCCCACTCCGGGCCGGTTTGAGCCGGTCGGCACTCGACAGCCAACCACTTGCAATCGGTTCAATGCCGGCGAGTTCGTGTTGCGGGAGTCGGGCGTACCACAACTGTCGCCAAAGCCGCCTCCATAGGCCAAGCGTAAACATTCATCCATGCAGACATCTGCCGTAGTATGCCTACTGCTTTTCTGCGTCACGTAGGGGAAAAGGATGCGTGCCGTACGGCTTCGAGCCCAAAACTTCTGAGGCATAAGGACGGCCAAACCATCCTTTCGAGACGCGGCCACTTTATGATCCCCGCGAAGGTGACCTGCTCCCCACCAGCCGTATCAGCTGATAGAGGTAAAGTTCGTACACCAGATTTGGGCATTTCTCCTCAGCGCGAGCGAAGGGCCCACTTTGTAATCAGGAACCGTGCACTTCGAATAGCCACCCAAGCACCATTTCGATGAACTTGGCACCGGCTACCAAACTATCCGGGGCATGCGTACTTGATTACGTGGGTATATTCCGGGAAATTGGGCACGACGGGACCATACTTGTCGGGTTGCCAAGCTGTTCCCATGCCAAAAATCCACACATAGGTACTGGTTTCCACGTAGTCTGTAGCGAGATTCTGTTGGAACTGATCAACACTCATCCTGGCTGATTTATCTGTAGCATTTTCGCCCAATGGCCAAATTCCAGGTGCGACGCTGAATGGAAACTTCCCAGGCCTGAACATGCCATCGTAATTGGAATAGGTGACATCCACCCAATGTACTATGGATGTTGGCAATGCGCTGTACGTACCTTCCGTCGCCAGGACCACTTGTTTCCATGGCTGATAGAACAATCCATGCACAAATGGTACGGCGAGTTTATAACCACCATTTTCAAGGACAAGATCCCTGGTAGCGTCGTATTCATATACGACGTCGGGCAGAATCATCAAGGTCATATCCGGATAGGCTCGGTACATAGCCCCCCCGATCAACTGGGCTGCTCTTTGGACTATTTGTTTGGTTCCACCAGCTTCCCCGCCCCAAGCTGAATTGTATGGCTCCAGGTCAATGGCCACGCCTTTGAACCCGGCATACTTTGCCAGCTTGGCGATGTTGCCAAAGTCGGTCACATACCGGTCAATCGTGCTCTGATTGTTCCAATCCAGGTTACTGAAGATCGACACCTTGATGAAATTGTCAGTTACACCGTATCGAGCGTAGGTTTGTTGGAACGACTTTGCGTCGTTCCAAAGCGAGTTGGGTATCGGTCCAACGTTCGTGGTCCAATACGTCATCAAGTAATTGACAAGCACACCGTTAATTCCTACTGTTTCGCCCCAGTATTGCGCGTCTATGGCATTGTTTTCAGTATTGAAATTTAAGGCCGAGTAAAGCAATTTCGGGCACGCCGATGCACAGCTGCTAAAAACAATACACATTGCGACCACAAAAAGCTTTGCCACGTCAGTTCTCCCGCCTGATGTGTTCGATCGCTTGAATGCCGATGTGTTGTTATTCTCGGCCACAGCCAATTGGTCGACCGTGCGTTGCGTCACACGAATGCGTGGGCATCAGGAATTATCCGATCAATCACCGTACACGCCGAGGCATCGTGCAACCGGCAATCGGGCGCATAGCTCGTGCGCCATTGCTGCGATGTTCGGCATTCCACGCCACTTTTCATTGCCCCGGAACCCGATTCCCGGGATTCCGGGGGCTCTTATCTCCGGCAGCCAACAAGCTTCGTCGCGCCATCCACGGGTTGGCCAGCACGAACGACGTCCATGCAGGAACCATGATCACGCACACAACCGCTCCACAGCCGTTTCCAATGAATTCCCCAAGCGGGTCGGACCGGGAGGCTGGCTGCAACCTTTGGCACGTCCGAAATTCTGATCGAGGCCATTGGCTCGCAAGCGCCGGGTAACCCCTTTCACGACTGCTTGCATCCAATGTGACATGAACAAGGCCGTGCTCAGCCCTACTGTCGTTGCTCTGATGCCAATGGAGCTCATTCGTGGCGTTAATCACCACCAGCACCGCGGCTCCGCGACAGCGCAGAACCGACCACAAAGCCCATTCCAGGAATGGACGGATATTTTATGCTTTCACGCACCTCCAAGCAGGATTCCCGTGGACACGACCTCTCCCGCAGCGCCCGAAGCCGCGCGTCATTCGCTCTTCGCCAATCACAACTTCAGCCTGCTGTTCGGCGGCAGCTCGATCTCGGCGTTCGGTGACCAGTTCACCCTGGTGGCGTTGCCATGGCTGGTGCTGAAACTCACCGGCAATCCGGCCGCGCTGGGCCTCGTGCTGGCCGTGATGGCGTTTCCGCGCGCGGCCTTCATGCTGATCGGCGGCGCGGTGGTGGACCGCATGTCGCCGCGGGTCGTGTTGCTCGGCGCTCGCGCCGCCAACGCCGCCTGCATCGTGATCCTCGCCGCACTCGTACTGACCGGCTCGATCCAGATGTGGATGGTGTACCTGCTCGCACTCGGCATCGGCCTGTCCACGGCGTTCGCGTATCCCGCGGGCTCGGCCATCCTGCCGCAACTGGTGCAGCCGCAGCAGTTGCGCGCCGCGAATGCGCTGTTCATGGGCATGCGCCAGCTCAGCATGATCGGCGGTCCGGTGCTGGCCGGATTCGTGATCGCACTGGGCGCACATCATCAGCCCTCCGCGCAGTCGCTGCCGGATGCAGGCGGATTGGGAACAGCCTTCGCGATCGATGCCGCGAGTTTCGTGTTTTCGCTGGCGTCACTGGCGATGATCCGCATCCATGGCGATTTGCATCCGATGAAAACCAGCGTCGGGGTGTTCGCCAGCATCGCCGCGGGCGTGCGTTACGTATGGGCGGACGTGCCGCTGCGCGCATTCGTGATCTACGCGAGCTTCGTGTCGGTGTTCGTGGGCGGCCCGATCCAGGTGGGTCTGCCGGTGATGGCGGACACGCGCATGGACCTTGGCGCGGCATCGCTCGGCATCTTGATGACCGCGCAAGGCGTCGGCATGTTCGCCGGCAGCTTTCTTTCGGGCTTCGCCCAGCGCGCAGTGCGCGGGCACCTCGGCGTGATGGTGCTGGGCATCGACAGCCTCGTCGGCTTGACACTGGTTGCATTGATGCTGGTGCATACCACACATGCCGGCGCGGCGTTGCTGCTGTGCACCGGCCTGCTTGGCGGCATCGTGCAGATCGCGATCTTCACCTGGATCCAGCAGCGCGTGTCACAGCAGATGATGGGCCGCACCATGAGCATCCTGATGTTCACCTTCATGGGACTGTCCCCGTTGTCCGCGGCCGCCGCCGGCGCGTTGCTGAAAGTGATCTCGCTGACCGCCCTGTTCGGCCTCGCCGGCCTGACACTCACCGTGATCGCGCTGTGCTGCCTCACCAGCCCGCAGATGCGCAGCATCCGCGCGCTGCAGCCGCAGCCCGCGAATCCCTAGCCCCCACGACCGGCACCGACACCGATGCTTCCCGCCTCCAACCTTATCCTCAACACCGACAGCTACAAGGCCAGCCACTGGCTGCAGTACCCGCCGGGGGTCGATGCCACGTTCTTCTATCTGGAAAGCCGCGGCGGCGAATACGAGCGCACGTTGTTCTTCGGCTTGCAGTCGATCCTGAAGGAGTACCTCTCGCGGCCGGTGACGGCGGCGATGATCGACGAGGCGCGGGATTTCTTCGCCGCGCACGGCGAGCCTTTCAACGAGGCGGGTTGGCGGCATGCCGTCGATGCTCACAATGGAAAACTCCCGCTGCGCATCCGCGCGGTGCCGGAAGGCA
>DATFGL010000019.1:0-4583 GCA_035249465.1 Rhodanobacteraceae bacterium
GCCTGTCGTTGGCCTGCTGCGGCGTTGCCTTCGCCTCGCCTCCGGAAAGCTCCGCGCCGGTGCCGCCATCGGCTGGCAGTTCGGCGCCCGCACCCGCGTCAAGTGTTGCCGCGAGCGACGTGCCGAGCTTCCAGGAAATCCAGTCCTTCACGCGTGCGTTCGAAATGATCAAGCAGGCCTACGTCGAGCCGGTGGCGAACACGCAACTGATGCAGTCGGCGATCCGCGGCATGCTGTCGGGGCTTGACCCGCACAGCGAATTCCTCGACAAGCACGAGCTCAGGGACCTGAGCGAGGATACCTCTGGAACCTATGCCGGCCTCGGGATCGAGGTGGCGCAAACCAACCGCCAGCTGGTGATCATCGCGCCGATCGACGGCGGCCCGGCCAAACGCGCCGGTGTGCTGGCAGGCGACGTGATAGTGGCGATCGACGGCGTGCCGGTACAGCCCGATGCGATCGACGCATCGATCAGGAAACTGCGCGGGCCGATCGGCTCGAAGATCACGCTGAGCATCCTGCACCCCGATGGCGACAAGCCCGTCGCGATAGCGCTGGTGCGCGAACGCATCCGCGTCACCAGCGTGACCACGCACATGCTGGAGCCGGGTTACGCGTGCATCCGCATCAGCGAATTCCAGGAAGGCACCGCCGACGAATTGACGCGTGCGCTTGGCAAGCTGCAGAAGCAATACGGGCCGTTGCGCGGCGCGGTGCTGGACCTGCGTTCCAATCCGGGTGGATTGCTCACCAGCGCGGTCGGCGTGTCCGATGATTTTCTGGACTCGGGATTGATCGTCAGTACCCGCGGCCGCCTGGCGCAATCCAACCTCAAATTCAGCGCAACGCCGGGCGATTTGCTGAACGGCGCGCCGATGGTGGTGCTGGTCGACAACGGCACGGCCTCGGCGGCGGAAATCGTGACTGGCGCGCTCAAGGACAACCATCGCGCGCTGGTGATGGGCCGGCGCACCTTCGGCAAGGGCTCGGTGCAAACCGTCCTGCCACTCGGCAACGGCGACGCCGTGAAGCTGACCACCGCGCGTTATTACACGCCCGACGGCACCTCGATCCAGGTAGCCGGCATCACGCCGGACATCGTGCTGGGCAACGTCACCGTCGCCGCGGACCGCAATCCGTCACTCGACGACGATGAGCACGAGGGTGATCTGCCCAACCACCTCGCCGGTGACCAGGTCGCCAAACATGATGCGGACGCGGGTGACCTCGCGGTGAAGGATTATGCGCTGTCCGAGGCGCTGCATGTGCTGAAGGGTTTGGCGCTGGCGCGGAACAGTAGCGCTCCCATGCCCGCAACCAGTGCGCATTGAGCGGCGCCGAAGTTCTACCCGGAGCCGTTGTCGTGAAAAGTCAGGCTACGGGGCTCTTGGCCATGGATGGCGGCTTCAAAGACCGTTCTGGTCTTCATCGTGCCAGTGCGGTTTCGTCGATCAGAAGCACCAACGACGCAGCGATCATGGACGATCGCACAAGGTGCGCTGGATCGATTCTAGTTCCCTGCCACGGGTCTCGACGCCACCGCGCCACAACATGACGCCCGCGGCCGCCATCGGCACCGCAATCACCAGCGCCGACACCAGGAAGCTGTCGAACGCGCCGGCGACGCCCAGCAACGCGCCGAGGATGCCGCCGGCCTTGGACCCAGCCGCGATCAGGCCGGAACCCGTGCCGCGCAGGTGCACAGGATAGATTTCGGCTGCATACGGGATCATGGTCGCGATCACGCCGCTGATCGCGACCAGCAGCAGCACCGTGGCAGCGATCGTGAACGCTTGCGCGCGCAAGCCGCCCACCTCGATCGCCGCGAACGCGAACAGCGCCAGCACCGTCAGCGCCACGAACAACACCAGCGACTTGAAGCTGCTCCACCGCTGGTACAACCACACCACCACAGCGATGCCGGGAATCGCCAGCAGCGCCGATCGCGCCATCAATGCGCCCGCCGCTCCCGCATCCAGTCCCAGCCTGTGCAGGTTGGCCGGCAGCCACAGCACGAAGCCGAAATTCACCAGTCCCCATGCAAGGCCGCACACCATCAACGCGATCGTGATGCGCGCATGACGGCCGCGCAGCATGTCGCGCAAGCCCGCGCGCGGTTGGTGGATCTCGAGGACGGGCGCACCGGCGCCGGCGTCGTCCTCCACCAAACCATCCGGCGAACCCGCGAAGCGCGCCAGCACCGCACGTGCCTGTTCTTCGAGGCCCGCGTTGGCGAGAAAGCGGGGCGATTCCGGAATGAAGCGATTGAGCAGAACGATCAACGCGCCGGTAGGAAGGTTCAGCAGCCACAGCGCGCGCCAACTGAAGGCGGGTTCCAGCAACGCCGCGGCGCCCGACGCGGCCAGATAACCCGCCGAAGTGCCGATGCCGCCCAGCGCCACCAGCAGCCAGCCGCGGTGCCGCGCGGGCACCGTTTCCGCCATCAGCGTGAACGCGATCGGCAACATTCCGCCGGCCGCCGCGCCCATCATGAAACACATCACCAGGTTCCAGTCGAACGACGGCATCGTCCCGCAGATCGCGGTGCCCATGAACAGGATCGCCGACAGCAGGATCGCCGCGCGTCGCCCGAACACGTCGGCCAGCCTTCCCCACGCAACCGAACCCGCCGCGGTGCCGACCAGCGCCGACAGCGCGAGGTAACCCGCGGTCGACATCCCGATGGCGTATTCGTGCGCCATGCCGGGCATCACGAACGCGATCGACGCGGGCTTCATCACGTCGATCGTCAACGCGATCGCCAGGATCGCTACCAGCGTCCAGTGCGCGCGATTCAGCGGCACGCCATCGGCCACGTGCCAGTGCAGGCGATTGTGGTGGTGCGTGGTCAGACGAATCTGCGCAAGACGCGGCATCAGCCCCCATGCCGCCATCAGCACGCCACCGGCGATCAGCACCATCCCTGCCAGCATGCCCGCATCCATCGGCATGCCGACGAGACGGAAGTGCACCGGCTCTGCCATCACGTACATCGGCAAGTGCAGGCACACGCCCGCGGCCACCACGATGCAGCCGAGCCAGAATGCCATGGGGTGATGGAAGGTGATGCTGCCCGTGCGCACGCGCCGTTGCTTCCCCGAAACGCACGAGTGTAGCAAGCACGCAATGCCCCGGCCGCCGGGCAATCCCGAGGAACGACCCGGATTCGGGCGCTGCGTGGTTATTCGGTTATTCGAGGGAACCCGATGCGGGGGGCTTGGCGCCACTCTTGTCGGGTGGCTGTTTGGCGCTACCGGATTTCAACGGAGTCAACGGTTCCACCGTCACGGTACCGTTGCGGCCCTTCAGGAAAACCGGATCGTACGGATTGTCGCTTTGCTGGAATTGTCGATAAACCCCCGATCCATCCATGGAATCAGCCGAAAGCACACCTGCGGCGGTTGTGAGTTTGATCTTCGCCCCAATCGCGCCCGTTTGTGCTTTCTCGCCCACGCGCAGGTATCCGGGAATGCCTCCGGCGATGCGCGTGCCGGTCTCGTGGCTACCTGCCCAATTCCATTGGGCCTTGGCACGCTGCAACGCGACCTTGTCGCCATAGGTTATTTTCAGTTGTCCCCAATATTCGTCGGTCTGCTTGAATTCATCTCTGCTGAGCGACGTTACCATCAGGTCGCGTGCCTTGATGTAAAGCGGATCACCACGTTCCGCCGCCAGCACCATCCACGCCGCGCCGCGCGCGCGATCCACCGGCACACCCTGTCCCTTGAAATACATGATCGCCAGGTTGTATTCGGCAGGTTTGTACGCCCACGATGCCGCGACCTTGTACATGTCGATGGCATGCCGGTAATCGTCTTTCTTGAACGCCTGGACGCCCAGGTTGAAGTAATACACGCCAGGCCGGCCGTCGGACTCCGGTGTATTGAAATTACCGTTGGACAAGCTGCCAGCCGACGCACCCGAGCCATAATCCGGTGCGGCGATGACATCGGTGACCTTGGTGGTTTGCGCCTGCGCGGGCAGGCACGTCATCGTTGCGATCACCCCCGGCAAAACCGCAATGAGGAAAGCCAATGACTTCATCATGACCGCGCCTCCTTTCGACGACTCTGCGCATTGTGTTATACGCCTGCCCCGCCCCGCCCGCAAACGACGGCGGGATTCCATCGGCATTCCCCTACAGATCCCGGCGATGATGTCCGCTGGAGAGGTAATCGCGCACGACCGAACATGGCCCGCGACAAGCGAAGGAGATGGCCATGGATCAACGTATTGCCAGGGGCCGCAGTGTTCCACCAGAACTTTGGTGCCGCGCATGGCTCGCGCGCGCAGGATGTTCCTCGTTGCTTTGGATCATCGTGGCCGGCGCGCATGCAGCTTCGATCTATCACTGCGCCGACGCGCAAGGCCGCGTCACGTTCCGCGACACGCCCTGCACCGCGCAGGCGCATCAGCGCAAGATCGAACTGGAGCCGCAGCCGCTGATCGGCGCGCCGGGCGAACGTGCGGCACGCGCAGCCGCGACGCCGCACCAACGTGGCACCACGCAGTCACGCAAAAAATCCGGGCGCACTGCGCGCGTCAAACCTGCAACATCCTGGGAATGCCGCGCCGCCGACGGC
>DATFGL010000020.1:0-3184 GCA_035249465.1 Rhodanobacteraceae bacterium
GCATCGCGCCAGTTCGGCAGCAAGGCATCCAGCGGTGCGGGTTCGATCACCGCTCCGGAAAGGATGTGCGCGCCGATGGTCGAGGCCTTCTCGATCACGCACACGCGGGTGTCCGGCACGAGCTGCTTCAGGCGGATCGCGAAGGCGAGCCCCGCGGGGCCGGCGCCCACCACGACCACGTCGTATTCCATCGTTTCGCGTTCGCTCATGGCCGGCTCCCGTCACGCCTCGGTTCCAGCCCGCCATTGTCTTGGGTTCCCGAGCGGGCGGCAAACCCGCATAATCGGGCCCCCGGGAGGACGAATGAGCGCAATCGACGATGGCGAAGTGCTTGGGCAGGAAGCGTTGCGGCGCGGGGGCGTGTGGCAATGCCTGCACTGGCTTGCGGCGGGCCGCACCACATCCGAGGCGCTGGCCGATGCGTGCCTGACGGCGATCGAGCGGCGGAACCCCGGGCTGCATGCATTCGTGGACGTGCGGCCCGACATCGTGCTCGACCAGGCCGCCAGCGCGCAACGCCGCCGCCGCGAAGGTCCGATCGGGCGGCTCGACGGGATTCCGGTCGCGATCAAGGACAATTTCGACGTGGCGGGTTATCCGACGCGTGCGGGCCTGCCGACACGCGACGAACACGTTGCCCGCAACGACGCGCATGCGATCGCGCGGCTGCGCGCGGCCGGCGCGGTGTTGCTGGGCAAGACCAATCTGGATGAAGGCGCGCTGGGCGCCGCGACCCGCAACCCGCATTTCGGCACCACCCGCAATCCGTTCGATCTGAACCGCGTCGCCGGCGGATCGTCCGGGGGTTCCGCCGCGGCGGTGGCGGCAGGCATGGCGCCGGTCGCGATCGGTTCCGACACGCTGGGTTCGGTGCGCATTCCCGCGAGTTACTGCGGCGTGTTCGCTCTGAAGCCGACGCATGGCGAGATTTCCGCGCGCGGATTGGTGCCGGCGGCACGGCGGCTGGACGCGGTCGGCATCCTCGGCCGCAGCGTGGGCGACCTCGTGGTGATGCTGCAGGTGTTGGCCGGCTATGACGCCGACGATCCGCGGTCGCGCCGTCGCCGCGTCGCGCTGCAACCACCGGACTGGAATCCCAACCATTTGCGTTGCGGGGTATTGCCCGACCTTGCGTCCATCGGTGTCGAGCCGGCAGTCGTTGACGTCTTCGACGCCGCTCTGGCGCGGCTGGAACGCGAACTCGGTGAACGGCAGGCGCTGGATTTTTCCGACTGGCCGTTCCAGAAGATGCGTCGCGCGGGCCTGTTGCTGATGGAAGCCGAGATGCGCAACACCTTTGCCGATGACCTCGCGGACACCGCGCACCCCGTTTCCGAAAATTTCCGCACGATGCTCGATTACGCCGCGCGCAAGTCGGCGGCGGACTACGCGCAGGCCGATCGCATCCTCGACTTCGCGGTGCTGAAGGCACGGCGCGTGTTCTCGCGCGTCGATGTGCTGGTGCTGCCCACCACGCCGCAGGGCGCGTTCCCGATCGATGCGCCGGTGCCCGCGTCGCAGGCCGACCTCACCGCATTCGCCAGCCTTTCCGCGTGTCCGGCGGTCAGCATTCCCATGGGCACGCTGCCCGACGGCATGCCGATCGGGATGCAATTCGTGGGCGCGCCGGGCTCGGACCTGCGCCTGCTGGAGTTGGCGGAGGTCTGCGCATCGGCGCTGGATGCCGCGCCGGCGTATCCCGTCGGGGCGTAAGCGATCACGCAGTGATCGTTTGATTGCCAATTCTGTCGTATCGGTCTGCTCCTTCAATATCGTCATTCCGGACGTCGCGGAGCGGCGATCCGGAACCCAGCGCCTTTGCACCTGCCTTCGACCTCCTTGTTTTTTTCCGCGCGCCTCCAGGCGCGCGGGTGACTTTCTCTTGCGTGGCCAAGAGAAAAGTCACCAAAGAGAAGGCCACCCCGGTGCTACGTCCTTCGTCCATCCATGGACGAAAGTTGCGTTCGGTCCGGACGGGCTTGCCGACGCGCCTTCCATGGCGCGGCGGCAAGTGGGCGCCATCCGTTGCGCCCACCCTGCGGGCCTGATCGTCCGGCCATCACCGCAGCACAGGGGCCCCGTTGGCGCGCATCGTGCGCGCGTGGCGGACGAAGCAGATTGCACATCCTCGCTACACGCGAGGCCACGGATGGCCGGGATCGGAGCAGAGCTCTTTACGCGCCTTTGCATGACGCCGCGGCGCGCAGCCGAACGGCAGAGCAAGCGCCGCATGTCCGAGGCCATGGATGGCCGAGTTCGGCGCGGCTGCCGTTCGACGAGCACCAAGGGCAGTTTCGGCAACACGACGTTGCCGAAACCGGCGTGCCAGGCGCAATGGTCTTTCGCCCCTTTCTGCCGTAACAGAAAGGGGCTCGCTCGCTTGCGAGCGAAACCGCTTTTTTGTTCAGCGCCGCCGCGATGGCCTGGCGTCCGTGTCTGCGTCAGCCGGGCGCGTCGCGCGATCGCGATTTGCGACCTCGATCGTCCACGCGACGACTTGTTGTACGAGTGCATCGTCGGCCGCGCCGAAAGCGGCCACGATCTGCGTCACGTCGACACCGGACGGACTCTGCGTGACCACGAAACTGCGGGTCGCCAGCAGGTTGCGTGAACCGCCGCGGCGCAATTGCGCGTCGAGGCGCACGACCACCACGGGCGATCCATTCCGGTATTCGGACTGGAATGCGCGCAGGTTGCCGCTCAGCGAATAGTCGGACGCGAAATGATCGTCGTCGGTGGTGACAGCCGGCAGTTTCGCAGCCATGAACGCATCGACCAGCCGGTGGCGGATCAGCAGCGCGGGCGCTTCGCTCCAGCGCGCGCCCTTGTACGTGCTGATCTGGCCGGGTTCGGGCATCACCACGATGCCGGTTCCATCGAGCGGGCCGGTGGTGTTGGGGGCATCCACGCGCAGGCTGAAATCCGCCGTCGTCGCGGGCGCGGCGATCGCGGATTCTTCGGGTTGCCAGGTCTGCACGGGTTCGCGCTTGGGCAGCACCGAACAGGCGGCGAGCAGCGCTGCGGCGGCGCACAAGACAACCGGCAGACGCGCAGAGGAGACGAACTTGGACACGGTCATGTTGGTCTCCTTCGGGGAAATTCTGATTGGATTTGTCAAGCCTTTGATCCTGCCTGCATTGTCATACATCCACAACCCCCGAAACCATTGCATGGTTTCTGCCCC
>DATFGL010000021.1:0-2265 GCA_035249465.1 Rhodanobacteraceae bacterium
ATACGACCCCGTCGTCCGCAAGCACGTGATCTACAAGGAAGGCAAGATCAAGTGACGTTTTGGCCCGCGCGCTTCGCGCGGCTTTGCCAAAACGTCATCCCCGCGAAGGCGGGGATCCAGTGAAGAATGCCCGAACCCGCCGCAAGGCGGGTTTTCCTTTTGTAGGGCGGGTGACAACCCGCCATCGCCGCAACAACGCGGCGGGATGGCTCGCATCATCCCTGATGCTCACCCCTCGCTTGCGCTCGGGACCCGCCTACGGCGGTCCTGTCGTTCCCGACGAATTTGTCGCTTCGCTGCTCCCGCCCGCGCTGCACGAGAACACATGAATTCTTGTGTGAGAGTACCGCGCGATTGACGCGCTCGCGTACCTACAGGTTTTCGAATCAAGACACTGGATTCCGGGTCCCGCCCCGATGAAGCCGGGACGGCCCCGGAATGACGACAAAAATACTGCGGCCGCCAAACAAAACCCGCCTTTCGGCGGGTTTTGTTTTTCTCGATCGTGACAACGCGTGCGACGTTACGCCCTCGCCACCGCATACCGCTTCAACCGCGCCGCGAACTCGACCAGCTTGCGGTTGCCGCTGGCCTCGGCTTCGTGACACCACTGCTGCAGTGCGGCCAGCGCGGATTCGGGTCTGCGCTGTTCCATCAGCGCGGCGAGCCGCGCGCGGTATTCGCTGATCTGCTGCAGGCGCGGACGATTTTCCACCGCCGCGGCAAGGCGCGCCTTGCCGTTCTGGTCGAGCCAACGGCCGCCGTTGGCCAGAGCACGGCGCAGGCGGCGGCGCGGCATCGCGCCGAAACGGCGGGTGCCTTCCGCGACGGACAACTCGCGCACCGTCGGTTTGATGACCGTCTTGTAGTAATCGGTCATGGCCTCGAAGCGATGCGTCAGCAACGCCTTCAGTGTTTCGGCGTCCGGCAGCGACACGTTGGGGCGTTCGTCCAGCGAGGGCGCGACGCGCAGCACTTTCGCCAGCTTGATCTTTTCCAGGCCCCGAATGATTACCCAGCCGATGTCCACCTCGAACTTGCGCAGCGCGAACTTGGCCGAGCTCGGGAAGGCGTGGTGGTTGTTGTGCAGTTCCTCGCCGCCCACCCACACGCCCCACGGCGTGAGGTTGGTGGCCTTGTCGGCGGTTTCGAAGTTGCGGTAACCCCACCAGTGGCCGAGGCCGTTGACGACGCCGGCGGCCCAGAACGGAATCCAGATCATCTGCAGCGCCCAGACCGCGCCACCGAGCACGCCGAACAGCGCGAGGTCGATCACCGCCAGCAGCGAGACGCCGAGGATCGGGTAACGCGAATAGAGATGCCGCTCGATCCAGTCGTTCGGCGTACCGCGACCGTATTTTTCGAGGTCCGCCTGGTTGGCGGCGGCCACGCGGTACAGTTCGACGCCTTCGAAGAACACCTTGCCGATACCGGCGATCTGCGGGCTGTGCGGATCCTCCTCGGTTTCGCAGTGCGCGTGGTGCTTGCGGTGCACCGCCACCCATTCCCTGGTGACCATGCCGGTGCCGAGCCAGTTCCAGAACCGCAGCACATGCGAAACGACGGGGTGGAAATCCACGCCGCGATGCGCCTGGCTGCGATGCAGGTACAGGGTGACGGCAAAAATGGTGAGCTGGGTGGTCACCAGCACATACAAAAGAATCGCGAGCCAGCCGGCGTTCGCCAGGCCGTGCGCGGCAAAATCAAGGAAGGTATTGAGCATCTCGGGTCACGCGGGAAGGGGAACGGGCCAAACCGAACCCGTGCCGTCGAGTCTAGGGCAGAAAACCCGTCGCCGCCACAGGCTTGCCTAAACAATGTGATGGCCGCGACAATGATTTCAACCGTTTTTACGTCGACATAACCTGATGGCTTCGACGCCCGCGTTGCTCGAACTCGTCTCCGTGGGGCGCCGGTTGGCCGGACGCGCGGTGCTGCGCGACGTTTCGTTCAGCCTGCGTCGTGACGACGTGCTGGGGCTGCTCGGGGTCAACGGCGCCGGCAAATCGACGACGTTGGCGATCATTGCCGGCGTGTTGCAGCCCGACGCCGGCAGTGTACTCATCGATGGAAAGAACGCGACCGACGATGTCCGCACCATGCGCGACCGTATTGGTTGGGTGCCGGAAAGCGTGCCGCTGTGGCCCGAATTGACGGTAATCGAAACGCTGGATGCCTGCGGCCGCTTGCGCGGCCTGTCCAAGCCTGCGCGCAAGACGGCGCTCGAACGCGAATTGGCACGGCTTGAATTGACGGATCTGGCGC
>DATFGL010000022.1:0-5135 GCA_035249465.1 Rhodanobacteraceae bacterium
TATCGAATACGCAGAGTCCGGTGAAAAAATCAACGGTTTTACCGCTGCTTGCACGCAACTGTTCATGCGCAATCTCGATACTGCCGGGCTTGTGCAGCACCGTGTCGCCGAGTGCGGCCACTTGATCGGAACCGATCACCAGCGCATCGCTGCGGTTCGATGCGGCGGCCCGCGCCTTGGCCTCGGCCAGCCTCGCAGCTCGCGCGCGCGGTGTTTCCGCCGGCAGCGGCGTTTCATCGGTGTCAGGCGCGGCCTGCTCGAAGTCATCGATGATGCGGCGCAGCAACTCGGCCCGGTAGCGCGAAGTCGAGCCGAGGACGATCCGGGGTACGCTCATGGCTGTTGCGACAGGTCTTCGATCTTTTCGCGCACCGCGGTTTCCAGCGCGCGTTGCGCGGAATCCAGGTCGCGCAGCTGCTGCCCCAGCGCACCGCGCGCCCTGCCCATCGCGGTGACGGCTGCATCCAGTTCGCGCTGGCTGGCATTTTCGGCTTCGTCGCGCAGCCACAGACGGTGCGCCAGCAGTTCGCGCAGCGCGGCATCGATCGCCAACTTGGCGTGGGCTTCGCCGGCCGCAGGCTGGCTGGGGCTGAGCGACATCGAGGCATGCGCGCGTTGCAGCCGCTGGCGGCATTCCTTCAGGTCATGCTCGATGCCGTCGGCTTCGAGATAAAGCGTGCGCAGGGTGCGCTGGTGCCGCATTTGCCGCAGCAGCAGCCATACCACGACGGCGCAGGCGATGACCGCCACCAGCGCGGGCAGGAGGATGGCAAGCAGGGTGGCGGAAGGGGAAGGCAAGCGCGGACCTTGCGTACTCTATATAAGGAAGGCAAGCATGATACGGGCCAATCCGCCGGTGTGCCCGGCGGTTGACTTTGTGCAGTGCGGAATCTAGCATTCCACGCTTATGTCCGCGTCCCTGCCAGCTTCTGTGGACGCCGAGCGCATGGTGGCCGGGCGGCGGTCGTTCCAGGGTGTCCTGCCCGTCGCGGAATTGCCGCGGCTGGTCGAGGCGCTGGCGGAGGATTCCGGCGAGATAGCCTACGATCTCGATTTCGAGCAAGGCGAACTCGGTGACCCCGAGTTGCATGTTCGCCTGGCGGCGCGTCTCACGCTGGAGTGCCAGCGTACGCTGCAGCCATTCGAATGGCCGGTCGAGGTCGATTCGCGGCTGGGATTGCTGGCGCGCGAAGAAGATGCGGCGGCACTGCCGGAGCGGTGCGAACCGTTGCTGTTGGAGCATGGATCGCTGCAGCCGCGCAAGGTGATCGAGGATGAATTGTTGTTGGCGTTGCCGCTGGTGCCCGTCAAGCCCGGCAGCGAGATCCTGCAGGGCGGCTGGAGTACACCCGGGCAGGCACCGCAGGATGCGGAAGGCGGGGAAGCAGTGACGCATCCGTTCGCGGACCTGCGCCAATTGCTCGAAGATCGCGGGAAACACCGCTGAAGCAGAAGTATTCGTCAGGAGAGCCATCATGGCCGTTGCAAAGAGTCGCACATCACCCTCCCGCCGTGGCATGCGCCGCGCGCACGACGCGCTGGACCAGGTTCAGCTCGCCACCGACCCGACGTCGGGCGAGATTCATCGTCGCCACCACATCACCAAGGATGGCTATTACCGTGGCCGCAAGGTGATCGAGGACAAGCAGGCGGTTGTCGACGAGGATTGACCTCGTTGGCGGCAAAGCTGCAAACCCGCGCGCGGCGCCATGAAAGCGCCGCCGTGTTTTTTTGCGCGCCAAGCACCTAGGGAATCGCACTTTGACCTACGCCCGCATCCTCGCCACCGGCAGCGCGCTGCCGGACCGCGTCGTCACCAACGCCGATCTCGAGAAGATCGTCGATACCAGCGACGAGTGGATTCGCTCGCGCACCGGCATCCGTGAGCGTCGCGTTGCGGCCGATGGCGAAACGACGGGCGATCTCGCGTTTCGCGCCGCGCAGCAGGCGTTGCAGGATGCCGGTGTCAAGGCCTCCGACCTCGACATGGTGCTGCTGGGCACCACCACGCCCGACATCGTATTTCCTGCCACGGCCTGCCTGATCCAGAACCGGCTGGGCGCGAACGGCTGCATGGCGTTCGACGTCAACGCCGCGTGTTCCGGCTTCGTGTACGCGCTGGGCGTCGCCAACAATTTCGTGCGCACCGGGCAGGTGAAACGCGCGCTGGTGATGGGCGCCGAAACGCTCACCCGCATGGTCGACTGGAGCGAGCGCGAAACCTGCGTGTTGTTCGGCGACGGCGCGGGCGCGGTGGTGCTGGAAGCGTCCGATGAGCCGGGCATCCTTGCCACGTGTTTGCACGCCGATGGTGGCTACAAGGACCTGCTGTACAACCCGGTCGGTGTTTCGGTGGGCTTCAAGGACGAGAAAAACCATGGCGTCCGCATCAAGATGCGTGGACGCGAGGTGTTCAAGGTCGCGGTGAAGACGCTCGACGCGCTGGTGGACGAAACGCTCCGTGCCGCCAACTTGCACGCGGAGGAACTCGATTGGCTGATTCCGCACCAGGCCAACCTGCGCATCATCGAAGCCACCGCCAAGCGCCTCAACATGTCGATGGAGCAGGTGATCGTTACCGTCGACAAGCATGCCAACACTTCGTCGGGCTCGGTGCCGCTGGCGCTGGATGTCGCCGTTCGTTCCGGGCGCGTGAAGCGCGGACAGAACCTGTTGCTGGAAGCCTTCGGGGGCGGTTTCACGTGGGCGTCCGCGATGGTGAGATATTAAGGTCCGTGAATAACCTGCTGCGCTCGGCAACTTGCGCGCCGACGGTGCCCGGATCGCTCACGTACCTGGGTGTACGCTCCGCATCCTCCGCTCCGGCGTCACGCAGTCTGCCTTCGCTGCTCGCCACATCCATGTGGCTCGCCCTGCGGGCCGCCTGCGGCGTTCAAATCGGCAATCCTGCCGATTTGGTCGCGACGGTTCTTCACGGACCCAGGATTCACGAGCGTTGGTAATGGCAATGCGTGCAAGACGACTCTCGACATGACTGACAACGCAATCAATCAGCCCCCCCCGCGCGCCGATCTGGCGTTCGTGTTCCCGGGCCAGGGTTCGCAATCGGTCGGCATGCTGGCCGAACTCGCCGCCGAATTCCCTGACGTCCGCAAGGCGTTCGACGACGCGTCGGAAGGTGCCGGGCTCGATCTTTGGACGCTCTCGCAGAACGGTCCGGAAGAAGAGCTCGGCAAGACCGAGTACACGCAGCCTGCGTTGCTGGCCGCGAGTGTCGCGGTCTGGAACATGTGGCGCGCGCAGGGCGGCCCGATGCCTGCGCAAATCGCAGGCCACAGCCTCGGCGAATACTCGGCGCTGGTTTGCGCGGGTGCGTTGCCGCTGCGGGAAGCCGCGGCGCTGGTCGCCGAACGCGGCCGCCTGATGCAGGCTGCGGTGCCGGCCGGCGTCGGTTCGATGGCGGCCGTGCTGGGTGCGGACGACGAAGTCATCCGCAATGTCTGCAAGGAGGTGTCGGGCGCCGAGATCGTCACGCCTGCCAACTACAACAGTCCGGGCCAACTGGTGATCGCGGGCCACGCGGGCGCGGTGGATCGCGCCGCGCAGCGGCTGGGAGAACTCGGCGTGCGCAAGGTCATCAAGCTGTCGGTATCGGTGCCGTCGCACACGCCGTTGATGCGCGAAGCCGCGCAGCAACTCGCCGCGCGCATGGCCGAACTGCCGTGGCAGGTGCCCACCATTCCGGTGTTGCAGAACGCCGACGCGAAGGCGCATGTCGGCATCGAATTCATTCGCGCGGCGCTGGAACGCCAGTTGTACATGCCGGTGTTGTGGACCGACACCGTGCAATCGCTGGTGAAGAATGGCGCCACGAAGATTTTTGAATGCGGCCCGGGCAGGGTATTGGCCGGACTGTGCAAACGCATCGACAAATCCATCGATGCACGCGCGCTCGGGACGCCCCCGGAATTGCACGCCGCACTCGCGGAGGTCCAGGCATGACGAACACGTTGCAAGATGAAATCGCGCTGGTCACCGGCGCCACGCGCGGCATCGGCGCCGCGATCGCGGACGAGCTGGCGGCGCAGGGCGCGAAGGTGATCGGCACCGCGACTTCCGAAGCGGGTGCGCAGGCCATCGGGCAGCGTCTGTCCGCGCATGGCGGCGAAGGTCGTGTGCTGAACGTCACCGACGGCGCCGCGGTGGACGGTTTGATCGAGGCGATCGTGAAGGAGCATGGCGGTCTTTCGATCCTGGTCAACAACGCGGGCATCACCCGCGACCAGTTGCTGATGCGCATGAAGGAAGAGGATTGGCAGGCCATCCTCGATACCAACCTGACCTCGGTGTACCGCACGTCCAAGGCCGTGATGCGCACGATGATGAAGGCGCGCAAGGGCCGCATCATCAATATCGCTTCCGTGGTGGGCGTGACCGGCAATCCCGGACAGACCAATTACGCCGCCGCCAAGGCCGGCATCATCGCGTTCTCGAAATCGCTGGCGCGCGAAGTCGGTTCGCGCGGCATCACCGTCAACGTGGTCGCGCCGGGGTTCATCGATACCGACATGACCCGCGCGCTCACCGATGAGCAGCGCAAATCCCTGGAAGGCACCATCGCGCTGGGACGGCTCGGCGCGCCGGCCGACATCGCGCACGCCGTGACATTCCTTGCGTCGTCCGCCGCGGCCTATATCACCGGCGAAACCTTGCATGTCAATGGCGGCATGTATATGAGTTGATCGTGATGTTCCGTTCGGAAGCGGCTGTTGTGAAAAGTCAGGACATGGAGGGCCGTTCTGGTCTACACCTGTTGAAGGCGCTTGGGTTTGCGGGTAGGCCGATGGTGCAGCGATCAGGGATGATCGTACTCGATATGCCCGGCGGAACCGGGTAATATGGCGCCTTTCGCGTGGCGGCCTCCAGGCCAAGGGATCGCCACGCAGGCCCTTCGGGGCCGATTGGAATCTGTACCGTGCGCGTCTCGCGGCGCGTGCGGGTCGATGGGGAAGGGTGAGTCCCGACCTCGAATGCATTTGTCCCGGGAGGCACTGTCTCATGAGCAGCATCGAAGAGCGCGTCAAGAAGATCGTGGTCGATCAGTTGGGGGTCAAGGAAGAGGACGTCACGCCAAACGCCTCGTTCGTCGACGACCTGGGCGCGGACTCGCTGGA
>DATFGL010000023.1:0-3366 GCA_035249465.1 Rhodanobacteraceae bacterium
GTTGCCGGCGGGCGTGGAGATGGTGATGCCGGGCGACAACATCAAAATGGTGGTGACGCTGATCCACCCGATTGCGATGCAGGAAGGGCTGCGGTTTGCGATCCGCGAAGGCGGCCGCACCGTGGGCGCCGGCGTGGTGACGAAGGTTATCGAGTAGGAGCGACGGAAGTCGCGACAGGGTCGGGCCTTCCGGCCCTCCTGCCTCGCCGTCATGCGGTCTTGCGGTCGCATGACACCGGGAAAAGCGGCTCTCGTGGAAAGTCCGGCATGGATGCCGGGTTGGTTCTTTGCCGTCAGGGAGGACGGCTGAAACAAGCGAAAAGCTGAAGCGACGACACCGAGCAGCAAGTGCAAGACGACCGCCGAGTAATTATCTACGCCAGTAGCTCAATTGGCAGAGCAGCGGTCTCCAAAACCGCAGGTTGGGGGTTCGAGTCCCTCCTGGCGTGCCAATGCGTGACCTGGATGCGAAGACAGCAGTGCCGGACAACAAGAAAACCATGAACGTAAAAGCGGAAACGATCGGAACCGGCAAGGCAGCGGATGCCGGGCTGCTGACGCTGGCGCTGCTGATCGTCGTCGTCGGTGTGGCGGCCTATTACGTGCTGCCGGCCACCGTCGCGCCGATCTGGCACACGCTGTGCGTGGTCGGCGCGATCGTGGTCGCCTGCGGCGTGGCCTGGTTCACCACGCCCGGGCATGCCGTGCGCGACTACCTGCGCGAAACCCAGTTCGAAATGCGCAAGGTCGTATGGCCGACGCGCGAGGAAACCATTCGCACGACACTGGTCGTGATTCTCGTCGTCGTCCTGCTCAGCATCGTGCTGGGCCTGATCGACATCATCCTGAAGTCGGTCATTCTCGACTGGCTGCTGAAGCTATAAGACATGAGTGAAACGACAGGCAAACGCTGGTACGTGGTCCACGCCTACTCGGGCTTCGAGCATCAGGTTGCGCGCGCGCTGACCGAGCGCGTGGCGCGTTCCGGCATGCAGGACAAATTCGGCGAAGTGCTGGTGCCG
Organism: Rhodanobacteraceae bacterium; assembly: GCA_035249465.1. GTDB lineage: Bacteria > Pseudomonadota > Gammaproteobacteria > Xanthomonadales > Rhodanobacteraceae > 66-474. Next base: position 1,023 of record DATFGL010000023.1, read on the forward strand.
ACCGAGGAAGTGGTCGAGATGCGCGGCGGACAGAAGCGCAAGAGCGAGCGCAAGTTCTTCCCCGGCTACGTGCTGGTGCAGATCGAAACGACCGGCGAGGCACGCGCCCCGCGCATCGACGACGAATGCTGGCATCTGGTCAAGGAAACGCCCAAGGTGATGGGCTTCATCGGCGGAACCGCCGACAAGCCTCTGCCGATCAAGGATTCCGAAGCCGATGCGATCCTGAATCGCGTCAAGGAAGGCATCGAGAAGCCGCGCCCGAAGGTGTTGTTCGAGCCGGGCGAAATGGTGCGGGTCACCGATGGTCCGTTCAACGACTTCAACGGCGTGGTCGAGGAAGTCAATTACGAGAAAAGCCGCCTGCGCGTGGCGGTGCTGATTTTTGGTCGCTCGACTCCAGTGGAACTGGAGTTTGGGCAGGTGGAGAAGGCTTGAGGCGGCAAGTCGCGCACTTCGTGCACTGTAAGTGGGTAAAGAGTCAGCAGAAGCACGCTGTTGTTGACTCTTTGCAGGTGGCGCAGCCGCCGACTAACAGCGGGCGTAGCGAGCAACTTGTTTTTTCACAACAGCGAGGAGCCTGACAACAGGCGATTGGACTCGCAGGAGCAAACACAATGGCAAAGAAAGTCGTCGGTTACATCAAGCTGCAGGTCAAGGCCGGTGAGGCCAACCCCAGCCCGCCGGTCGGTCCGGCGCTGGGCCAGCGCGGCCTCAACATCATGGAGTTCTGCAAGGCCTTCAACGCCGCCACGCAGAAGATCGAGAAAGGCCTGCCGATCCCGGTGATCATCACCGCGTATTCGGACCGCAGCTTCACCTTCGTCACCAAGACCCCACCCGCGACCGTGCTGCTCAAAAAAGCGGTCGGCATCCAGTCGGGTTCGTCCAAGCCCAACACCGACAAGGTCGGCAAGGTGACGCGCAAGCAGTTGGAGGACATCGCCAAGCAGAAGGAGCCCGACCTGACCGCGGCGGATCTGGATGCGGCCGTGCGCACCATCGCCGGCAGCGCGCGCAGCATGGGTCTCAACGTGGAGGGCGTCTGACATGGCACTGAGCAAGCGTTTCAAGGCGATGTCGGGCCAGGTTGAACCCGGCAAGCCATATCCGGTCGACGCGGCGTTGAAGATCCTCAAGGACAACGCCAAGACCAAGTTCGTGGAATCGGTGGACGTGGCGATCCGCCTCGGCATTGATGCCAAGAAGTCCGACCAGGGCGTGCGCGGTTCCACCGTGTTGCCGCACGGCACCGGCAAGACGGTGCGCGTGGCGGTGTTCTGCCCGGCCGGCGAGAAGGCCGAGGCGGCCAGGGCCGCGGGCGCCGATGTGGTCGGCATGGATGATCTCGCCGAGAAGATGCAGGGCGGCGACATCGATTTTGGCGTCGTGATCGCGACCCCGGACGCGATGCGCGTCGTCGGCAAACTCGGCCAGTTGCTGGGTCCGCGCGGTCTGATGCCGAACCCCAAGGTCGGCACCGTGACCCCGGACGTGGTCGGCGCGGTCAAGAACGCCAAGGCGGGTCAGGTGCGCTACCGCAACGACAAGGCCGGCATCGTGCATTGCTCGATCGGCAAGGTGAATTTCGAGGTCGATGCGCTGCGCGACAACTTGAACGCACTGGTCGCCGACCTCTTGAAGGTCAAGCCGTCCACCGCCAAGGGCCAGTACCTGCAGAAGGTATCGGTCTCCAGCACGATGGGCCTGGGCGTGATCGTTGATCCGTCCACGCTGGCGGCGATGGCGGCGGCCAAATGACCACAGAGCCTGTCCCGGACTTGATCCGGGGCCGGTAGCAAGATGCAGCAAAATCAAAATGGGTCCCGGCTTTCACCGGACCGCGCAGGCACGATGCCGAAGCGGAACGCCGAAGGCGGCCCGAAGGGCGGATCGCAGGATGCGATCCGTATATGACGATTAAAGGAGAGCGATCTTCGATCGCTCGTCTAGCAGGAATTTTGAGGGCGAACCCATGTCTGCATGAGTGGCGCAGCCGTCAAAGACCGCAGGTGGCGAAGCGGGTTTCGATCCGCCGAGCCTCAATCGGAATCGCTGGATGGATTCCCGCCTGCGCAGATGGTGTCGCCCGCAACGAATCGCCGAAAGGTTGATTTCCGAGCGGACACCGCAACAGGCACCGCAAGGTGCCGGCGGATCGGCAGGATGCCGGCGATCCGTTTGGTTCGAGTGCATCGCGCATGGAGCGCGATGGATTCATCGGAGGATGCAATGCCGCTCAATCTGGCACAAAAGAAAGAGCTCGTTGCCGAACTGGCAGAAGTGGCCGCCAAGGCGCACTCGCTGGTCGCCGCGGAGTACGCGGGTCTTACGGTCGAGCAGC
>DATFGL010000024.1:0-2120 GCA_035249465.1 Rhodanobacteraceae bacterium
GTTGCCGGCGGGCGTGGAGATGGTGATGCCGGGCGACAACATCAAAATGGTGGTGACGCTGATCCACCCGATTGCGATGCAGGAAGGGCTGCGGTTTGCGATCCGCGAAGGCGGCCGCACCGTGGGCGCCGGCGTGGTGACCAAGGTCATCGAGTAACGGTTATTGCTGCGTAGAAGCATTGCAGCAATAACTCCCGCCGTTCATGCGACCAGAAAAGCAGGTCGCATAACGCCGGGAAAAGCGGCTCTCGTGGAAAGTCCGGCATGGATGCCGGGTTGGTTCTTTGCCGTCAGGGAGGACGGCTGAAACAAGCGAAAAGCTGAACAACGTTCTTTTTGAGACTACGAATATGGCAACCCAGAACATCCGCATCCGGCTGAAGGCCTACGACCATCGCCTGATCGACAAGTCGGCCAGCGAGATCGTGGAGACGGCCAAGCGCACGGGCGCGCAGGTGCGCGGTCCGATTCCGTTGCCGACCAAGATCGAGCGCTACACGATCCTGGTGTCGCCGCACGTGGACAAGGATGCGCGCGACCAGTACGAGACCCGCACCCACAAGCGCGTGCTGGACATCGTCGATCCGAACGACAAGACCGTGGATGCGCTGATGAAGCTCGACCTCGCCGCCGGCGTGGACGTGCAGATCAAGCTGGGTTGAGAGCGAGACTGGACATGAGCATCGGACTGATTGGAAAAAAATGCGGCATGAGCCGACTCTTCACCGAAGACGGCCGCTCGGTGCCCGTGACCCTGATCGAGGCGACGCCGAACCGCGTCACCCAGGTCAAGACCACAGACAACGACGGTTACGTCGCGGTGCAGGTCACCGCGGGTGCCAAGCGCGCCTCGCTGCTGGCCAAGCCGGCCAAAGGCCACTTCGCCAAGGCGAAGGTGGAGCCGGGCCGCGGCCTGTGGGAGTTCCGCCTCGACGACAAGGAAGCCGACAAGTATGCGGTCGGTGCCGAGATCAAGGTGGACGACGTGTTCAAGGTCGGCCAGATCGTCGACGTCGCGGGTGTGTCCAAGGGCAAGGGCTTCCAGGGCACGATCAAGCGCCATCACTTCACGATGGGCGACGCCACGCACGGCAACTCGCTGTCGCATCGCGCGCCGGGTTCGATCGGCCAGCGCCAGACCCCGGGCCGCGTGTTCCCGGGCAAGAAGATGGCCGGCCAGATGGGCAACGTGAATCGTTCGGCGATGAATCTCGAAGTGGTCAGCGTGGACGCCGAGCGCCACCTGATCGCAGTCAAGGGCGCGGTGCCCGGTGCCACCGGCGGCGACGTGGTCGTGCGCCCGGCGGCGAAGGCGTAAGGAGCCAGGTCATGGAACTCAATGTGATTGGCGCGAGCCCGGTCAAGGTTTCCGAAGCGATCTTCGGCGCCGCGTTCCGCCAGGATCTCGTGCACCAGGTGGTGGTTGCGTACCGCAATGCGGGCCGCGCCGGCACCAAGGCGCAGCTGAACCACACGCGCATGTCCGGTACCACCAAGAAGTTCAAGAAACAGAAGGGCGGTGGTGCCCGCCACGGCGATTATCGTGCGCCGATCTTCGTGGGTGGCGCGCGCGCGTTCGCGGCGCAGCCGCGCGACTTCGCGCAGAAGGTCAACCGCAAGATGTATCGCGGCGCGCTGTGCTCGATGCTGGCCGAATTGAATCGCCAGGGCCGCCTCAAGGTGGTTCCGGAATTCGCGGTGGACGCGCCCAGGACGAAGTCGCTGATCGGCAAGCTCGATCAGATCGAAGCCAGGGGTCGCACCCTGATTGTCACGCAGGCGGTGGACGAGAAGCTGTTCCTGTCCGCGCGCAACAACCCCAACATCATCGACGTCATCGATGTCGACGGCATCAACCCGGTCGCGCTGGCCGCGGCGGACCATGTCGTCATCACCGTCGATGCGGTCAAGAAGGTCGAGGAGTGGCTGGCATGAGCAGCGAGCGCATCCTGTCGGTGCTGCGCGCACCGCATGTCTCCGAAAAGAGCACGCGGCTGTCCGAGCACAACCAATACGTATTCGCGGTGGCGCCCGACGCCACCAAGGCCGACGTCAAGTCCGCGGTCGAGCAGATGTTCGACGTGAACGTGGTGTCGGTGAACATGGCCAACGTCAAGGGC
>DATFGL010000025.1:0-10800 GCA_035249465.1 Rhodanobacteraceae bacterium
ACGTCGTTCTTGTCGGGCAATCCCAGGTGTTCCTTGGGCGTGACGTAGCAAAGCATCGCGGTACCGTACCAGCCGATCATCGCCGCGCCGATCGCCGAAGTGATGTGGTCGTAGCCCGGTGCGATGTCGGTCGTGAGCGGCCCGAGCGTGTAGAACGGCGCCTCGTGGCACTTGTCCAGCTGCCGGTCCATGTTCTCCTTGATCAGGTGCATCGGCACGTGACCGGGGCCCTCGATCATTACCTGCACGTCATGCTTCCACGCGATGTCGGTCAGTTCACCCAGCGTGTCGAGTTCGGCGAATTGCGCCGCGTCGTTGGCGTCGGCGATGCAGCCGGGCCGCAGGCCATCACCGAGACTGAAGGCGACGTCGTAGGCCTTCATGATTTCGCAGATGTCGTCGAAGTGCGTGTACAGGAACGATTCCTCGTGGTGCGCGAGGCACCACTTGGCCATGATCGAACCGCCACGCGAGACGATGCCGGTGACGCGCTTGGCCGTCAGCGGCACGAAGCGCAACAGCACGCCCGCGTGGATGGTGAAGTAGTCGACACCCTGCTCGGCCTGCTCGATCAGGGTGTCGCGGAACAATTCCCAGGTCAGTTCCTCGGCCGCGCCGCCGACCTTTTCCAGCGCCTGATAGATCGGCACCGTGCCGATCGGCACCGGCGCATTGCGCATGATCCACTCGCGCGTTTCATGGATGTACTTGCCGGTGGAGAGATCCATCACGGTGTCACCGCCCCAGCGGATCGACCACACCATTTTTTCCACTTCTTCGGCGATGGAGCTTGTGACCGCCGAGGTACCGATGTTGGCGTTGATCTTGGTGAGGAAGTTGCGGCCGATGATCATCGGCTCGCTTTCGGGATGATTGATGTTGCAGGGGATGATCGCTCGCCCGCGCGCCACTTCGTCGCGCACGAACTCGGGCGTGATCCCGCGCGGAATCGCAGCGCCGAACGACTGCCCCGGATGTTGTTCCAACAATGGACTGCCGTGCAGTGCATCGAGCTTCTGGTTCTCCCGAATCGCGATGAATTCCATTTCCGGCGTCACGATACCCTGCCGTGCGTAGTGCATCTGCGTGACGTTGGCACCCGCCTTCGCGCGGCGCGGTTTCGGCAGGTTCGGAAAACGCACGTCCGCCAGTTGCACGGCTTCGGCGTGACGGCGACCGAATTCGGAGGTGCGGTTGGGCAACACGTCGGTGTCGCCGCGTTCCGCAACCCATGCCGCGCGCAGTTTCGGCAATCCGGCCACGAGGTCCGCCGTGAACGCGGCGTCGGTGTATGGCCCGGACGTGTCGTACACCGTGAACGGCGCATTGACCTCGACGCCGAACATCGCCGGCGTATCCGTCAATTCGATTTCGCGCATCGGTACGCGCAGGTCGTCGCGGCTGCCGCGCACGTAAACCTTGCGCGAGCCGCGGATCGGCGCGGTCACGGTTTCGGAGAGGGTCTGAGCCTGGCGCAGCAGTTCGGAGGGTTGGGCGTTCATCGGCGTCGTTCCGGTTTCGATGGAGGTCGGCGAAAGCTGCTTCGCGAAAAGTCCGCACATGGGCGTGCGGGCGGTTGCGAAGGGATTCGCGCGTCAAAACGGGTGGCGCCTGGCGCACGAACAAGCGACCGGTCGTGCGGCGAAGCTCCCTACACCGGTGCGAACCGGATCAGGTTCCAAGGGTATGTCTCAGCCGATGCGATCCTTCGCCTGCGGCACCCCCGCTTCAATGCGCCATTGAACCACGTTTCAACGCGGCGCGTACGCCCTGAGAAACATGTCCACGGTGGCTTCCAGATGGGCCTCGGTTTCCTCGCCGCTCGGCTGGCCGCAACCGAACAGCATGCGCGCGTGATGCTCGCCCTTCAGCAGCGCGAAGAACTGGCTGGCGGCGCGGCGGGTGTCGGCGACGTCCAGCTGGCGTGCGGCGACTTCCTTCTGCAACATCTCGGCCAGCGCAGCCTGCACCTGCATCGGGCCGGCCTCCCAGAACAGCTTGGCGAGCTTGGGCGACTGCTGCGAACTCGCCACCAGCGTGCGGTGCATGCCCAACGCGCCTTCGCTCATCATCAGGCCGAAGAACGCGCGCGCCACGCCCAGCAACTGGCTGCGCACCGGTGCATTCACGTCCACCTGGAACAAGGTACGTGGCAGCAAACCATCGCACTTGCAACGGATGGTTTCGATGAACAGCGACTCCTTGCCCCCGAAGTGGCTGTACACCGTGAGCTTGGATACGCCGGCTTCGGCCGCAACCGCATCCATGCTGGTGCCTTCGAAGCCGTGCTGCGGAAACAGGCGCTTGGCCGCTTCCAGAATCGCGGCGCGCTTTTCCAGATCTTTCGGTCGCCCGGGACCACAATAACGTTCGGACGCGACGTTCATGCGAATTCCTGCCATATTCCAGTGACTTGCCTCACGCCGTTATTATACGCGCGAGTACACATTTTCTGCAGCCACGGCACGCGCGCGGCGCCGTCCGCGGTGTCCGCTGCTCTGTCCGCGGACACGGCCGCTCCGCACAAAGAGAACCCATGGACTTGATTGGAAAGGGATTTTTGGGGCGGCTCCGGTGGCACGGATCGTGCCTTCAATCTCCCGCACGGCGGGTGACCGCCGTCATGTCGGCGCGGTGACTTCCGGCACTTCGTCGGGGGCACCGCAACACGCAGTCTGTGTGCGCCGTTGCCCGCGACGGCAAGCGCGCCTAAGCTTTTCCGTTTTTCGTACCTGATGGAACCGGCATGAACATGAATCCCGAACTCGCGGTCGCACGGCGCAACATGGTGGAAAACCAGGTGCGTCCGTGGGAAGTGCTGGATGCCCGTGTGCTCGACGTGCTCGGCAGCCTGCGGCGCGAAGCCTTCGTGCCCAGGATCTACGAAGCGCTCGCCTATGCCGACGTCACGTTGCCGATCGGCCACGGCGAAGTGATGCTGAAACCCGTGGTGGAGGGCCGCATCCTGCAGGCCCTCCTGCCCGCCGCCGGCGAACACATTCTCGAAATCGGCACCGGCACAGGCTACTTCGCGGCGTGCCTTGCACGACTCTGTGCGCGGGTGACCAGCGTCGACCATCGTGCCGATTTCGTCGAAGCGGCGCGCACAAGGCTGCAGGCGCAGGCGATCACGAACGTCGACTGCTTGCACACGGACGCGTTGTCCGGCTATGCGCCCCTGGAAAAATTCGATGCGATCGCCGTCACCGGCGCGGTCGCGACGCTGCCCGCCCTTTTCGGCCAATGGCTGAAACCCGCGGGCAGGTTGTTTGTCATACGTGGCGTCGAGCCCGCAATGCAGGCGGTGCTGCTGCAGCGCGCGCCCGACGGCGGCTGGATCGAAGACCGCCTGTTCGAAACCGATGCGCCTTATCTCGCGGGCGCCGCACCCGCCCGTACTTTCAGTTTGTGAACCCGGGGCATGCGCCCCAGCAAGGATTCTCCGGCATGACCCCACGCAACACGCCCCGCCATTCCTTCGCGATCCGCGCCTGCGCCCTCGCCATCACCGCGGCGTTCGGCTGCGTCCACATTGCCACGGCGCGCGCCGAAAACCTGATGGACGCGTACCGGCAGGCGCTGCAGTCCGACCCGGTGCTCAAGCAGGCCGAGGCGCAGCAGCGCATCGGCCAGGCCGGCGCCGCGATCTCGCGGGCGCCGCTGTTGCCGCAACTCAATGGCAACGTTTCGCTCAATGACAGTCACGGCACCAGCCAAACCAGCTTGCTGGCTGACACCCCCACCGGGCCACAGTTCTTCACCGGAAGCAATTCCAGCGGCGGCCTGCGCTCGCGCACCGAGTCACTCAGCCTCAACCAGACACTGTTCGACCTTGGCCAGTTCGAGCAGTGGCGCGCCAGCAAGGCCAGCGCCCGCTCGACCGAGGCGCAATACGTCGCGGCGCAGCAGGCTCTGATCCTGCGCGTGTCACAGGCGTATTTCACCGTGCTCACCGACGAAGACCAGTTGAAGTTCGCCGAGGCCAACGAGGCGTCGCTGAAAAAACAGTTGGACCAGGCGCAAGCCAAATACGACGTAGGCTTTGCCGCCATCACGGACGTGGCGGATGCGAAGGCCCAGCACGATGCGGCCGTCGCGCAGGTGATCACCGCCAAGAACACCTTGTTCAACGATCGCGAAGCGCTGGCGCAAATCACCGGCCAGCCTTCCGGCACGCTTGAGACGCTGACCGACAACCTGCCGCTGAATCCGCCGCAGCCCGACAACATGGAGGAATGGGTCAAGACCGCGCTGGCCAACAATCCGTCCTTGCAGGCACAACGCGATCAGGCCGAATCCTCCCAGCACGGCGTCACGGCTGCGCATGCGGCGCACCTGCCGACCCTGGGCGCGTCGGTCAGCTATTCGCGCAACCCGGCTTGGGGCCCCGGCAATCTCGGCAACGTCGCCGGCCTTCCGGCCGGTGCGATCCCGCTGCGCAACGACACACGCCGGAACGATACCGCCGTGGGCCTGGTGTTGACCGTGCCGCTGTTCCAGGGTGGCGGAATCATCGCGCGCGAGAAGCAGGCGATCGCACAACGCGACCAGGCCAATGACGTGCTGGAACAGGATCGCCGCAGCGTGGTCAGCAACACCCGCAACGCCTTCAACGCGATCGAGGCCGGCATCAGCTCGGTGGACGCGCAGAAGGCGGCCGTGGAATCCGCCAAGACCGCACTGGATGCCACGCAGGCTGGCTACCAGATCGGTACCCGCACCATCGTGGATTTGCTGATCGCCCAGCAGAATTACTTTTTGGCCCAGAGCAACTACTCCCAGGCGCGCCACGCGTTCGTGATCAACCAGATCAATCTGAAGTACGCCGCGGGCACGCTGTCGGTCAAGGATCTCGAAGCGGTCAACTCCTTGCTGCAGTGACCGGCGCGATTTCCCTGCGGTAACGGGCGCGCGCGAAAATCCTGCCCAGCATCACCATCGTCCGCCGCACCGCGCCGCGTTCACGCACGCACACCGCGTGTGCGGCCGCGCCCATTCGCGCCAGCTCCTTCGGGTTGCGCAGCAGTTCCTGCACGGCCGCGCCCAGCGTCTGGGTCGAAACCACCCTGCGCGCGCCCCCTGCATCGATCATCGTGCGGGTGATTTCCTCGAAATTGAATGTGTACGGCCCGACCACCACCGGTCTGGACAGCGCCGCCGGCTCCAGCACGTTGTGACCACCGACCGGCACCAGCGAACCCGCAACGAAGGCAAGATCGCAGGCAGCGAAGTAGCGCATCATCACGCCCATGCCGTCGATCACCAGGCACTGGGTTTCCGGAGCCACATCCCCCGCGCCGTGGGTGGCCACGGCGAACCCGAGATTCCGCGCCGCGTGCTCGACCGCCCGGAAACGCTCCGGATGGCGCGCGGCGATCAGCAGCAACGCATCGGGCATCCGCGCCAGTACCGCAAGGTGGGCTTCGAACACGGCCAGGTCCTCGCCTTCGTGGGTACTGGCGGCGAACCACACCGGGCGCGTCTCACCCCATTGCGCGCGCAGCTCGGCACCGCGCTGCCGCGCACCCTTGGGCAACGGCATGTCGTATTTGAGGTTGCCGGAAACCTGCACCCGTGCAGGATCCGCACCCAAGGCACGGTAGCGACGCGCATCAGCGTGCGACTGCGCCGCGACCAGCGCCACGTTGTTCAGTGCCTCCGCGACCAGCGCACGGATCGGCCGGTAACCGCGCAGCGAACGCTCGGAGAGGCGCGCGTTCACCACCGCCAGCGGAATCCCGCGGCGCCCGCACTGATGAAACAGGTTGGGCCAGATTTCGGTTTCCATCACCACCGCCAGGGCCGGGCGGATGCCGTCGAGAAAACGCGTGACCGCGCGCGGCAGGTCGTAGGGCAGGTAAACGTGGAAAACCTCATCGCCGAACAATTTGCGCGCGCGCTCGGATCCGGTCGGCGTTACCGTCGTGACCACCATCGGGCGTGGCGCGTAACGCCGACGCAATGCATGGATCAATGGCAGCGCGGCGTTGACCTCACCCACCGACACCGCATGCACCCAGATCGAGCCATCGAGGCCTGGATCGGGAAACCGGCCGAAGCGCTCGCGCCAGCGTTTGAAGTAACCGCGGTAACGAATCCCGCGCGCCGCAAGCCGCCAGACGATCACCGGCGTGGCGAGATACATCGCGACGGTATAAAGGAATCGCAGCATGACGCGGAGCCTGGATCGCAGCGGCGAGTATAACTTTCAGGATCGCGGTTTCGCTCGCCTCCGCGGCGAGCAAAACCAAAACTGGAACGTTCACAAGGACTGCACGCGTGAAAGCCCGGGAATTTAGTCCGGAAGCGAGCACACGATCAAATCAATCGCGTGGCGGTCAGCTCGCTCTTGAGGTACGCGTAATAGATCGGCGCGGCGACGATGCCCGGCAAGCCGAACGCGGCTTCCATCACCAGCATCGCCAGAAGGATTTCCCAGGCACGCGCATGGATGCGGTTGCCGACGATGTTGGCGTTGAGGAAATACTCCAGCTTGTGGATCAGGATCAGGAAGATCAATGCCCCGAGCGCGACCCACAGCGACACCGACAACGCGACGATCACGATCAGGGTGTTGGAAATGAGATTCCCGACCACCGGCAGCAGGCCGACGATGAAGGTGATCGCGATCAGGGTCTTGGTGAGCGGCAGATGCACGCCGGCCAGCGGCAATGCGACCAGCAGGAAGATCGCGGTAAAGATGGTATTCAACGCGGAAATGCGCGCCTGCGCGAACACGATGTCGTGGAAGGCTTGCGTGAAACGTTCGCAGCGCGCGGTCAGGTCGCGGCGCAACGGGCCTTCGTCACCGGTGGGACGCGCATGCGTCAAGGCGACCAGCGCGCCGAGCGCGAGCCCCACCAGGATGCGCCCGAACACGTGCGCGGTTTCCTTGCCGGCCACCTGCAATTGCTCGGAGTGGGTGCGCGCAAGCTGCGTGGCGGTGAAACGGAAATCCTCCGCGCTGACCGGAAGGTACGCGACAATCCACGCCGGCAGTTGCGTGCGCGCGCGATCGATGGTAGGCATCATGCGATCGAACAAGGTGTTCGGATCACCGAGTTCCGCGCGGAAGAAAGCGACCGCGCCGAAAATCAGCAACGCGAGCAGGCCTGCAACGATCACGGCCAGCAACCCGACCACCAGTTGCCGCGCCCAGCCGCCCGGCCAGCGGCGTTCCAGCAACGGCGCCAGCGCATCGACCACCGCATACACCAGCAAGCCCGCGATCAGCGCGGGCAGCAGGTGCAGGAACATCACCAGCAGCAGCGCGACGGCGGCCGCGATGTAGCTCGCGATCGCGGTGTTGCGCGCGGCGTGCATCGATTGGATCGCCTTGTCGTCCATTGGCAAGGAGTCTGCAGTGCCGCCGCGCCAGCGTCCAGTGGCTTTTTTGCGGTCATCCCTGACCGCCCCGCGTCTGATCGCATTGCAACCGGCAACGTCATCGCGTATCCGACATCACCACGGCCATCCCTGGCCTGACTTCCACAACAGCCGCTTCGAACGAAACTCTTTTAGAATCGCACGATGCCTATGCTCACCGAAATTCCCGCCCGCGATCGCCTGATCTTTGCGCTGGACGTGCCGGATCGGACGGAAGCCGTTGCGTGGCTGGACCGTCTCGGCGACAGCGTGTCGTTCTACAAGATCGGCCTGGAATTGCTCAGCGGCGGCGATTATTTCCACGTGCTGGACGAACTCGCGAAGCGCGGCAAGAAGATTTTCGCGGACCTGAAATTCCACGATGTGCCGGCCACTGTCGCGGGCGCGGTACGCGGGCTCGCGCAGCGGCCGATCACCTTCGCCACCATCCATTGCGACAGCCGCGCCATGCTGGAAGCGGCGGGCGCGGCGAAGGGCCCGCTGCAACTGCTCGCGGTCACCGTGCTGACCAGCAACGATGCCAACGACCTCGCCGCGCTGGGCGTCGCGGGCGAGCCCGCCGATGTGGTGATCGAACGCGCCCGCCTGGCGCAAATCGCGGGGATCGACGGCGTGGTGTGCTCGGGCGCTGACCTGCCGCGCCTGCGCGATGCGCTGGGGCGGGACTTGTTGACCGTGTGTCCCGGCATCCGCCCGGCAGGTCCCTCGGGCGACGACCAGAAGCGCACGGTCGACGTGCCCACCGCGTTCGCGCGGGGCGCGGATTACATCGTGGTTGGAAGACCCATCCGCAACGCGCCCGATCCAGGCGCGATGGCCGAGGGCATGGTGCGGCAGATCGAGCAGTCAGTCGGGTGAACTTGCACCGCGGCCGCGCCCTCGCCACACTTCGGCGCATGCGAACCGCGACGCTCCCGATCATCCGCTGGCGTGCCGGCGCGCTGGCCGTCGCAAGCGCGTGCGCGCTCGCGCTTGCGGCTTGCCATCACGCTCCGCCGCCGCCCAGCAACGCGACCCCCGAAAAAGCCGTCGCGACCAGCCTGCGCCTCACCGCCACGGGCGACTTCGACGGGCTGATGAAGAATCGCCTGCCGCCTGCCGACTACATGCAATGGCGCAGCGAGTGGGATGCCGCGCACGCGCGCCCGGGCGCCGCTTCCGCCACGCAGGACCGGCAATTCGAGCAGATCATGCGGATGCTCACCGAGCCCGGTGCCGAGGCCAAGCTGGCCAAGCGCCTGCAACCCGCGCTGGCGAAACTGCATGGCGGCAAGGACGAAACCATGCCGATCGCGAGCGGCATCCTGGAAGCCGCGGGCAAGCAAACGATCGCGGCATCACCGCAGCTCGGCCCCACCCAGAAGACCCTGGCGACCGAAGGCCTGACTGCCCTGATTGCGTGGACCAAGACCACCGACTTCAGCGACCCGAAGAAAGCCACCAGGGCCATCGCCCTCGTATGTGCCACCGCGCGCCAGCTGCACATGCAAACCCTGGCGCAATGGCGCGCGCAGAATTACACGGAAAGCATGCACAGCTACGGCGTACTGTGGAACGGGCTCGAAAGCCTGTTGAACATCTACGGGCTCGACATCCCCGGCAGCCTTACCGCAGCCGAGGTCACCACCGCCGCCAACGACGGCGCCCACGCGACCATCAAGCTGGACATGAAACTCGCGGGCCAGCCGCTCAGCGGTGGATGGCCGATGGTGAAGCAGGCCGGCCACTGGTACGACGCCGCACTGCTGGAAGCGTGGCAAACGGCGCACCCGGCGTCGGCAGCCACGGCGGCCGCAAGCCCCACGAGTGCGACGTCCACTACCGGCATTGCTCCAACTGCGTCGTCCACCGCCGCGCCCGCGTCTTCCGCCAAGCCGGCGCCCTCCAGCGGGACGCACCGCTGACGCTGGCTTTTTTCGGGCAAGGCGCGGCCAATCGTCGGATCGTTTGCCCCGAAGCGTACTTCCAGGTCCTTGCGGCACAAGCCCTTGACGTGGATATGGGAGAATCCCGGTTCACGTCCGCACCCCATCCCCTGGATCACCGCGCAGCAAGCCGATGGCACGCGTCATGACCGAAACCCTGTCCCGTGACACCCTGGTGCATGCCGGTTGGTGGCGTGCGCTGTGGGGCACGCTGCTGGGACCGTGGATCAGGATCAAGCGCGACCCCGCCGAGCCGGTGACGCTGCTGGCGCCCGACACGCCGGTGATCTACGTGATCGAGCGCAACGGTTTTTCCGACAGTTTGATTTTGGAACGCGCCTGCCACGAGGCCGGCCTGCCCAGCCCGCTTGCATGGGTGCCCGGCATGGGCAAGCGCCGCCGCGCGATGTTCGCGATGCGCGGTACCGGCGGCTGGTTCCAGCGGCGCGGCCGTGACCATGCGGCCCAGGACACGCTGCGGCAATTGTTGCGGGTGCTGGAAGCCGCGCCCGATCGCAACGTGCAATTGATGCCGGTCGCGATCTACGTCGGCCGCGCCCCGAACCGGCAATCCGGCTGGTTCAGCGTGCTGTTCTCGGAGAACTGGGCGGTGGTCGGGCACTTCCGCCGCCTGCTGGCCATGCTGCTGAACGGGCGCGACACCATCGTGCGTTTCTCGGCGCCGATATCGCTGCACGACCTGCGTGAGGAATCGAGTGGCGAGCGCATCGAGCGCCTGCAACGCAAGCTGGCGCGCGTGCTGCGCGTGCACTTCCGGCGCGTGCGTACCACCGTGATCGGCCCCGATCTGTCGCACCGGCGCACAGTGGTCGATTCCGTGCTGAACGCCGAGAGCGTGCGCGCCGCGATCGCCGCCACGGCGGCACGCGAAAACATTCCGCGCGCGAAGGCTTGGAAGCAGGCGCAGAAACTGATGGACGAAATCGCGGCGGACTACTCGCCGCCGTTCGTGCGCTCGGTATCGTTCCTGCTGTCGAATTTCTGGAACAAGCTGTACGACGGCATCGCGATGCACCACTTCGATACGCTTCGCGCGATCGCGCCGGGCTACGAGGTGGTGTACGTGCCCAGCCACCGCAGCCATGCCGACTACGTGCTGTTGTCGTACCAGCTCCACATGAGCGGCGTGGTGGTGCCGCACATCGCGGCCGGCGTGAACCTCAACCTGCCGGTGCTGGGCACGTTCCTGCGCAAGGGCGGCGCATTCTTCCTGCGCCGCAGCTTCAAGGGCAACGCGCTGTACTCGGTGATCTTCAAGGAGTACATGGCGCAGCTGATCGAGCGCGGCGTGCCCATCGAATACTTCGTCGAAGGCACCCGCTCGCGCACCGGGCGCCTGCTCGCCCCGCGCTTCGGCCTGCTGTCCATGACCGTGCGCGCCTTCCTGCGCGCGCCGCGTCGTCCGGTGTTGTTCCAACCGGTTTACATCGGCTACGAAAAGTTGATGGAGGGCCGCGCCTACATCGGC
>DATFGL010000026.1:0-19106 GCA_035249465.1 Rhodanobacteraceae bacterium
CGGCGCGGTGTTCTTCGGCGCGACCATCGAGATTGAAAATACCGATTCCGGCAAGACGCACACCTGGCGCATCGTCGGCCCGGATGAAACCGACGCGAAGAAGGGCTGGATCAGCGTCGATTCGCCGCTCGCGCGCGCGGCACTGAAGAAACGTGTCGATGACGAATTCGAAGCGGACTTGCCCGGCGGCAAGGCGCGGTTCGTGGTGATTGCTGTCAAGTACGTTGCGGGTAACCCCCCTCTGCCTCCGGGGGAGGGGAAAGGGTGAGGGTACGCGTTTCGCGCGCCGTTCAAATCGTCAAGATTCCGGACCCTCACCCGCCGCTGTGCGGCACCCTCTCCCGGAGGGAGAGGGATCAAGCAACCGTTGCTTCGAGGTCGTGCGCGTCCGCACCCGTCACGCGCACCTCGGCAAACTGTCCCGGTTTCAACGATGCGCCATCGGTGATCCGCACCACGCCATCGATTTCCGGAGCGTCGGCCATCGAGCGCGCAATCGCGCCCTCGGCATTCACTTCGTCCACCAGCACCTTCAACGTGCGGCCGATCTTCTTCTGCAGCTTCGCGGCGGAAATCTCCGCCTGCACTCCCATGAAGCGCTCCAGCCGATCTTCCTTCAATTCTTCCGGAATCGGATCGGGCAGCTCGTTGGCCTTGGCGCCACCGACCGGGGAATAGGCAAACGCGCCCACGCGATCGAGCTGCGCTTCGCGCAGGAAATCCAGCAGTTCCTCGAACTCCGAGTCGGTTTCGCCGGGAAAGCCGACGATGAAGGTGCTGCGGATCGCGAGGTCCGGGCACGCGCGGCGCCACGCGTGGATGCGCTCCAGCGTTTTTTCGATGTTGCCGGGGCGCTTCATCAACTTGAGGATACGCGGCGACGCGTGCTGGAACGGAATGTCGAGGTACGGCAGGATCTTCCCCTCCGCCATCAGCGGGATGACGTCATCGACGTGCGGATACGGATAGACGTAGTGCAGCCGCACCCACGCACCGAGTTCACCGAGGCCGCGGCACAGGTCGGTCATGCGCGTCTGATACGGATCGCCGCGCCAGGCGCGCTCGGCATAGCGCAAGTCCACGCCATAGGCGCTGGTGTCCTGCGAAATCACCAATAGTTCCTTGACCCCGGATCGCACCAGCTTTTCGGCTTCGACCAGCACATCGTCGATCGGCCGCGAAACGAGGTTCCCGCGCATCGACGGGATGATGCAGAACGTGCAGCGATGGTTGCAGCCTTCGGAAATCTTCAGGTAGGCGTAGTGCTTCGGCGTCAGCTTGATGCCCGTGTCGGGAACCAGATCGACGAACGGATCATGCGGTTTCGGCAACGCCGCGTGCACCGCGCCCATCACGTTGGCGTAATCCTGCGGGCCGGTGATCGCCAGCACGTCGGGGTACGCCTCGCGGATCAGCGCGTCGCGTTTGCCGAGGCAACCGGTGACGATGACCTTGCCGTTCTCGTGCAACGCCTCGCCGATCGCATCCAGCGACTCCTGCACCGCCGCGTCGATGAAACCGCAGGTGTTGACGATCACCGCGTTGGCCTTGTCGTAGCGCGGCACGATCTCGTAACCCTCCGCCTTCAACTGGGTCAGGATGCGCTCGGAATCGACCAGCGCCTTGGGGCAGCCGAGGCTGACGAAACCGATTTTGGGATTGGGTGCAGGCATGGCAAGCGGCGTGCTCGTGGGCCGGCCATTTTATCCGGGCGGGACGCCTTGCCGACATCTCCCGCACGACCGCACGGTAGTACGCTGTATGAATCGCATTCGAGGAACACAGCCATGGGCGAACGCATCAACCTCAACACCGCGGGCACGCATTGCATTGGCGCGTACCTCGCGAAACCGGCCGGCAAGCCCAAGGGCGGGATCGTGGTGGTGCAGGAGATCTTCGGCGTCACGCCGCACATCCGCAGCGTCGCCGATGGTTTCGCGAAGGCCGGCTACACCGCGATCGCACCGGCGTTTTTCGATTTCGTCGAGAACGACGTCGAACTTGCCTACGACAAGGACGGCACGGAGGGCGGCAAGGATCTGGCGATGGAAGTGGGGCTCGACCGCGCCGTGGAGGCCGTCGCCAGCGCGGCGGATTCCATCAAGTCGTCCGGGAAGACCGGCGTGGTCGGCTACTGCTGGGGCGGCACCGTCGCATTGCTCTCGGCGCAGCGCCTCGGCCTGCCGGCGGCGAGCTATTACGGCGCGCGCAACGTCGCCTACCTCGATCAGCCACTGGGGGCCCCGGTCATCTTCCACTTCGGCGCCAACGACCGCTCGATCACCGCCGAAGCCATCGACAAGCATCGCAAGGCATGGCCTGACGCGCCGGTATACGTGTACGAACACTGCGGGCACGCATTCAACCGCGACGCGGACAAAAATGTCTACAACAAGGATGCGGCCAGCCTGGCCCTGGAGCGCACGCTCGCGTTCTTCGGCAAGGAGCTCGCGAGCCGGCCATGAAGCCCGCGCACGAGGCCGCATTTCAGCTCGATGCGCGTCTTGCCGCGGACACGGTATTCGTTGCCGACTGGCAACTTTGCCGCGTGCTGCTGATGGATGACACGCAGTTTCCATGGCTGGTACTGGTGCCGCGACGCCAGGGTCTTGCCGAGCTGGACGACCTGGCCGAGCGGGAGCGCACGCGGCTGATGCGCGAAATCCTGCGCGCAATGAAAGTGCTGCGTGGAGTCGTCGAATGCGACAAGCTCAATGTCGGCGCGCTCGGCAACATCGTGCGCCAGTTGCACGTGCACGTGGTCGCCCGCCGCGAGAACGATGCCGCGTGGCCGGGGCCGGTATGGGGACACGGGCCGGCGCATCATTACTTGCCTGAAGCACGCGAGAAACTGCTCGGAGCATTGCGCCGGGAGAGCCGGCCGGAAGGCGCTGCCCGCACGCGGCGGCGCGAGTGTGATGGCTGACTGCGCCATTGAAGCGTTGGCCGAGGATGCGCTGCTGTTGCGCTTCGGCGACGGGATCGACGTGGCAACGAATGCACGCGTGCATGCCGCGGCCAGGGCGTTGCGGAATGCCGGCCTGCCCGGAATCACCGATATCGCGCCTGCGTATGCCGCGCTGCTGCTGCGGTTCGATCCGTGGGCATGGTGGGACAAGAACGGAACCGGCAAGCTTCCGCATGAACGTCTCGCGGAAATACTGGACGATCTTCTTCGTGCCGCGAACACAAAGTCACTGGGTCCCGGCCTTCGCCGGGATGACGAGCAAAAAACCGGTTCGTCGCCTGACGCAATCGCTCGCACCGTGGAAATCCCGGTGTGCTACGGCGGCGAATACGGACTCGATCTCGACGCGGTCGCGGAACACGCGGGGCTGTCGCGCGACGATGTCATCGCGCGCCACACCTCGGCGGAATACACGGTCGCGATGCTCGGCTTCGCACCGGGGTTCCCCTATCTGCTGGGCCTCGATCCGTCGCTGCAGATGCCGCGCCGCGCCGATCCGCGCACACGCGTCCCGGCGGGTTCGATCGCGATCGGCGGCGCACAGACGGGCATCTATCCGCGCGAACTGCCTGGCGGCTGGCACCTGATCGGACGCACGCCGCTGGCACTTTTCGATCCCGCACGCGAACCGCCGTGCCTGCTGGCACCCGGCGACCACGTGCAGTTTCGTGCGATCGAGGCGGATGAGTTCGAGCACCTCGCGGAGCGCGATGCATGACCGTCGAGGTTCTGAAACCCGGTTTGCTGACGACGTTGCAGGACGCGGGACGGCCGGGCTTCACGCATCTCGGCATCGGCCGCGCCGGTGCTTTCGATGCGCCCGCGCTGCGGATCGCCAACGCGCTGTGCGGCAACCCATCCGATGCGTGCGCGCTGGAAATCACCCTGCTCGGACCAACGCTGCGCTTCCGCGGCGACGCATGGATCGCCGTTACCGGCGCGCCGATTCCATTTCGCATCAACGGCGCCGATCAGCCGACGTGGGCGCCGGTGCTCGTGGCCGCTGGCACGACGGTCGAGTTGGGTGCGATGCGCTCCGGCTGCCGCAGCTACCTGGCCGTCCGTGGCGGCATCGAGGTGGCGCCGGTGCTCGGCAGCCGCGGCATGGATGTCAACGCGCGTCTCGGGCCTCTCGGCGGACGGGCCCTGCGTGCCGGTAGCGCCCTTGAAATGGGGGCGGGTTCATTTTTCAACGAGAATTTGCGTATCCGCGACAACGCAGAGAAAAATGAACCTGACCCCGTTTCCAACTGGCGGCTCGATCCGCGGCCGTGGTTCGCGGAAGAAACGCCCGCAAGGTTGCGATTGCTGCCCGGAAGCCATCTCGACAAACTGAAAGAAACATCACACAAGTTGCTGTTTTCAGAAGTCTTTATGGTGCAAGCGGATTCCAATCGCGCAGGCCTGCGCCTGTCCGGCCCGACGCTGGAATTCCGCGATCCGGTCGAGATGGTCAGCGAAGGCTGCGTGCCTGGCACCCTGCAACTGCCGCCGTCCGGGCAGCCGATCGCCTTCGGGCCGGAATGCCCGGTCAGTGGCGGCTACCCGCGCATCGGCCAGATCGCGGTGGTGGACATGCCGCGTCTCGCGCAACGGCGGCCGGGCGATGCGCTACGCTTCACGCCATGCACGTTCGACGACGCCTTGCGCGCGCTGCGCGAACGCGAACGCGCCTTGGCCAGACTGGAAACCGGCATCGCCGCACGTCTTATTGCATGAACACGATCGACCTCAATGCCGACCTCGGTGAATCCTTCGGCGCATGGCACATGGGCGACGACGCCGGCGTAATGCCGTGGATCACCTCGGCCAATGTGGCCTGCGGATTCCATGCCGGCGATCCGCCGATCATGCGTGCAACGGTTGCACTTTGCCTCGAACACGGCGTCGCCATCGGCGCGCACACCTCGCTGCCGGACCTGCAGGGTTTCGGCCGGCGCGAAATGAAGATCCTCCCCAACGACGTTTACGCGCAGACGCTGTACCAGCTCGGCGCGCTGCACGCCTTCGTGCGCGCGGCCGGCACGCACCTGCACCACGTCAAACCGCACGGCGCGCTGTACAACATGGCCGCGCGCGACCGCGCGCTGGCCCATGCCATCGCCGCCGCGGTGCGCGACTTCAACCCGACACTGATACTCATGGGACTCGCCGGCGGCGCGCTGGTGGACGCCGGGCGTGCGGCGGGTCTGCGCGTGCAGCATGAAGGGTTCTGCGACCGCCGCTATCACGCGGACGGCTCGCTGACGCCGCGTTCGGAAGCGGGCGCCGTCATTGAGGACGTCGATGCCGCCGTGGCGCAAGCTGTTTCCATCGCGACCGCGAAGGAAACCACCACCAGCGACGGCACCAGGGTACACATCGAAGCCGACAGCTTGTGCGTCCATGGCGATCGCGCAAATGCCGCGGCGTTCGCGGAACACCTGCACCGGGCGCTGGTAGACGCGGGGGTCCGGATCGCAGCGGCGGCGCGCCCGGCATGACCACCCTGCTCCATTACCTGCCGCTGCTTGGCGTGCTCGTTGTCGTGGCGGGTTTCGCGCTGCGCTTCAACCCGGTGCCGGTCGTGGTGGTGGCCGGCATCGTCAGCGGCCTCGCGGCGGGCAAATCCATCGGCGACATCCTGGCGCTGCTCGGCACCAGTTTCGTGTCGGAACGCGCGCTGCTGCTGTACGTGCTAACGCTGCCGGCGATCGGCGTGCTGGAACGCGCCGGCCTGCGCGAGCACGTCGGCCACTGGATCACAACGCTGAAAGGGCTCACCTTCTCTCGCCTTTTGATCGCCTATCTCGCCATACGACAAATCCTTGCGATGGCCGGATTGACCGACGTGGCGGGGCAGGCGCAAACCGTGCGACCGCTGCTGGCGCCGATGGCGGAAGGTGCTGCCGAGAAGCGCGGTACGGCACTCGATCAGAACGAACGCAACGACGTACGCGCGTTCAGCGCCGCCACCGACAACATCGGCCGGTTCTTCGGCGAGGATGTATTCATCGCGCTGGGCGCGGTGCTGCTGATCCAGGGTTTCTACGCGCAGCACGGCATCGAATTGCAGCCACTGCAAATCGCGTTGTGGGCGTTGCCGACCGCGATCGCGGCGTTCGTCATCCACGCGATCCGCACGGTGCTGTTCGCGCGGCGCATCGCGCATCCCGGCCTGCACACGACAAGCGAAGAACAGGCTGCCGAGTGACATGCTGACGATCGAACAGGCCTACTGGCTGATCGCGCTGTTCCTTGCCGGTGCCGCGATCCTGAATCTGCGAGAACGGCGCTGGTCGCACGCCGCGTTCTGGGGCGTGCTGGCCGTGCTGATCGCGGGCGGCAGGTTCGTCCTGGCGGCCGCGGCGGCGCACAACCCGATGCCCGCGCAGTTGGCCGGTGTCGGAGTGATCGCATTGGCCGCCCTGTCGCCGCGCATGACTCGCGGGCACTTGAGCGAGCGCGATGCGGCGGAACGCGATGCCGATGCGTTGCGCTTGCGCCACAAACTGTTTGGTCCCGCCCTGCTGATCCCGCTGGTGACGCTGCTGGTCGCGCTGTTCGGCGCGTACATCGTTGTCGGCGGCGTGCATCTGTTCGATGCGACGCGCATGACCCTGACGGGATTGGCGCTCGCGTGCGTGGTCGCGCTGATCGCGGCGCTGTGGGTGACGCGCGCGCGACCGGCGGCCGGCTTGTCCGAAGGTCGTCGCCTGCTCGATACGCTCGGCTGGGCCGCGCTGCTGCCGTTGACGCTGGCAGCGCTCGGCGGCGTGTTTACCGCGACCGGCGTCGGCATGGCCGTGTCTGATCTGGTGCGCCTGCTGATCCCCGTCAACAACGCACTGGCCTGCGTGATCGCGTTTGGCCTTGGCATGGTGCTGTTCACGGTCATCATGGGCAACGCCTTCGCGGCATTCCCGGTACTGATGGCAGGCATCGGCATACCGTTGCTGATCCACCAGCACGGCGCCGATCCGGCGATCCTGGGCGCACTGGGCATGGTGACGGGGTATTGCGGCACGCTGTTCACGCCGATGGCTGCCAACTTCAACATCGTGCCGGTGGCACTGCTCGAATTGCCGAACCAGAACGACGTGATCCGCGCGCAGTGGAAAACCGGCGCGATGTTGCTTGCCGTCAATTTGGCGCTGATGTATTTCCTGGTGTTCCGATTCTGAAACCGGTCGGCGCCGGCAGACGCACGTCCACGGCGTGGGGCCGCGCCGCATCAAAGCGCGGCTGCGTCTGCCTTGGCGAGAAATGCATCATCGGTTCACGACTGCGGACGAGGATGCCGCGGGCGCGGCGGCGTAGGCACCGGCGGGTTTGAATTTCGCGTAGCGCTGCATCAGGGCCTGAAAGCGACGATCGCCCCGGATCGGATCCCAGACCGGATCGAGCCACAGCCATATGGGCGAGTAATAGGCGCCGACGCCAGGCATCGAGAGCGCCTGCGTGAGTACCGGCACGGCAAGGTCGGGCCGTCCGGCTTGCGCATACAGTTGCGCGATGCCCAGCCTGAAATCCGAACCCGTGACTTGATCCTTCACTTCGCCGACAATCGCCTGCGCCTTGGCGATGCCCGCCAAGCCTTCCGTGGTATGGCCAAGCCCCAACTCGGCGGCTGCAACAGCTCCCCATGCGCTTGAAAACTCGGTCGCCTGCTGCACCTCCAGATTTGCGCGGGCGTGCGAGAGCGCCTGCTCGTACAACGGTCGTGCATGAACCCTGTCGCCCATCAGGCGATACAAGTTGGCCTGAATCAACGCCTTGCCGCCAGCGTTGAAATTGTCAACCGTGTCGGGAATGGTATCGAGCAACTCCAAGGCCTCGCGATACTTTCGGGCGTCGGTCAACAGGGTGACGCGCATGCCCTTCAATGCCGGATCGTCGCCTTGCACCGCTGCGAGTGCGCGCGGGATGTCCCCCGTACCCAGTTCGATGGCCTGGGCGTACCAGACCTTTGCGTAGTGGTCATTCGGGTCCAGTGCCAACGCACGCTGGAACGCCTTCTCGGCATCGGGGTAGCGCCCGGCAAACAAGTACGCCATGCTCGATTGCTGGACCAGCGCGGAATTGCGCGGATCGAGCGCCAGCGCCTGCTGCAGCGAGGCGATCGCGTCACCGAAGCGGCCCAGACGGCGCTCGACATAACCTTGCGCTGCAAGCGCATCGACATCGTTGGGCTTCAGCCTGAGCGCCTCGGCGAAGGCTTTGAGCGCCGCAGCGTAATCGCGGCGACCGTAGTAATCACTGTAACCGATAGCCAGATGTGCAGTGGAAAGATCGGGTTGCAATTGCAAGGCACGTTCGGCATCGGCACGCGCCAGCCGCACGAGTTGCTTGAGGTCCTCGCCACCACCACCGAACCATGCAAGCAGACTTTCGTTGAATGACAAACGCGCCCACGCGAGCGCGAAGCTCGGGTCATGTTTCACCGCCTGACGGTAGAGCGGAATCGCCGCTTTCAAGCTCGCGAAATCGATATCGATGGCACCCTTGCTGAGCAGATACTCCGCGCGCAGGAACAAATCGTAGGCCGCCTCGTTCCGGGTCGGCATGGCGGCCAGGCTGGCGGACTCGGCGGGCGAGAGTTTGGCTTGCAGCGCAGCGGCAACCTGCTCGGCCACCTCGCCTTCCACCCCGAAGACGTTGTCGAGTGTGCGCGTGAACGCCCCCGCCCAGATGTGACTGTCGGTGCCGGCGTCAACCAGTTGCACGTTGATCAGCACCTGATTGCCGGCTTTCTGGACGCTGCCTTCGAGGATGGTTGCGACACCCAGTTGCCGGGCGACGGTTTTCAGATCATCGGGATGGTTGGGGTAATTCCGCGTGGAGGTGCGCGATACGACCTTCAGGCCGCCGATGTCGGCCAGCTTCGTCAAAATCAAATCCTGCATGCCGGCCACGAAATATTCGTTGTTCTTGTCGTTGGACAGGTTCTCGAACGGCAGCACCGCGACGGATGCGCGGGTTGCGGGCGCCTGCGCGAACCTCGCGGTCGCGATGAAGATCAGAACCACCGTCAACGGCAACAGGACGAACGCCCCTGCCCATGCCCTGCGTCGCCATCGCCGCGGCAACGATGCGGGCGGGCGCGCACGATTCCCGCCACCCGCGGCCTGGATGGTTTCGCCGTCTGTCGACGCCGTGCTCTCCCCCGGATACGCCGCCCTCGGTATGCGCCGCAGCGTGGCGGTGAATCGGTACCCGCGTCCAGGCGACGTGACGATGCAACGATCCAGATCATCATCGCCATTCAGCGCCTTGCGCAAAAGCGAGATGTTGTGGCTGAGGTTGTTTTCCTCGACGATCCGGCCCGGCCACACGGCATCGAGCAACTCGTCCTTGTCGAGGAGACGATCCGCGTGTTCGACCAGATACAGCAGCGTGTCGAACACCTTCGGCGACAGCGGAACCGTCTCACCCTCGCGCAGCAACGAACGCTTCAACGGGTCCAGCACGAAGGATCCGAAAGCGTACAAGTCCTTGTCTGACAACGAGACGTCCATGACCGTCATGAACTTCCCGAAATTTTCAGGGTGATTGCAAGGATTTTTCAGGCGCTTGCAGCATACACCCGGCGATGTTCGGCGGATCGAAAACGACCGTCCGCCGGCGAACCTACCCGAGGTCGTCCCGATGAGGAACGTGTCATGCGTATGCCCAAATCATCCAACCGTTCACGGCCAGTGTTGGCACCGCTCGCAACGATGTGTCTGGTCGCCGCGCTCGTGGCGCCGTGCCTGTCGCTCGCGCAGGAAGCGCCAACTCGGCACGACTGGCACCATCTCCGACTCGTCGAGTTCGACGCACCAGGCGCCACCACCACGGTTTCCCCCGCCTGCGGCACGGGCTGCGGGACGATCGCCCTTGACAACAATGATTGGGGCGACGTCGTCGGTGGCTATACCGACCCCAACGTCGTCCCGCATGGCTTCCTGCGCACCGCCAATGGACAGTTCATTACCTTCGATGCGCCGGGCGCCAGTCTGGGCGCTGGTCTGAACCAAGGGACCTTCGCTTACGCGATCAACGATTTCGGTGCGATCGTCGGTCAGTACCAGGACCCGAACTACGTGTACCACAGCTTCATCCGCAACTGGAATGGGTCCTTCACCACGTTCGACGCGCCGGGCGCCGGCAGCGGCGCCAACCAGGGGACGCTCGCATGGAGCATCAATCAGCTCGGAGACACCGCTGGCTCGTACATCGACAAGAACAACGTCTATCACGGTTTCGCGCGTTCGCGCTCGGGCACGATGACATCCTTCGATCCGGCCGGTTCGGTTTTCACGTACGTTTGCGAAGAAACCTGCCTGAATGATTCCGGCACGATCACCGGGTTCTATTCAGATGCCGGCGGCGGCACGCATGGCTTCGTGCGCGACAGAAGCGGAAAGATCACCGCCATCGACGTCCCGGGTGCCATCGGAACAGTCGCGGCAAGCATCAACCCGTTCGGCACGATCGGCGGTTACTATCTGGACCCCAATTTCGTCGGGCACGGTTTCCTGCGCAAGCCGAACGGCCGGTTCAGCACCTTCCTCCTGACGCAGGGGAGTACCTATCCATTTTCGATCAATCTGTTCGGCGCCATCGCCGGGGAGTACGTCGACGTCAACAACATGCAGCACGGATTCGAGCGTTGGGGCAATTACACCGCGACCTTCGACACCCCCGACGCCGGAACCGGTGCGTTCCAGGGAACCCGCCCATCGACCAATAATGCCGATGGCGCCGTGGCTGGTTGGTGGATCGATGCCGGCGGGCTGAACCACGGGTTCGTATGGACGCCATTCTGATCATGCCGGCAAATCGGCAGCCCCGCGAGAAATCTGAAACCGGCAGGGCGCTTCTGGTCTAAACTCGGGAGCGAATGCACTCGTCGACCCTTCGCTCCTGAACCCCGCGACGCGCCAGCGCGAAAGCACCGTGTTGCTGACCGGCTTCACGCCGTTCGGCGGCGAGGCGGTCAACCCGTCGTGGCAAGCCGTGCGCACGCTCGGTGGCGCCACCATCGGGGGTCATCGCGTGGTCGTCGCGGAACTGCCTTGCGAATTCGATGCCTCGCTGCCCGCCCTGTGGCGGGCTGTGCGCAGGCACGAGCCGCGCGTGGCGATCGCGGTCGGCCTTGCCGGCGGCCGCGACGGCATTTCACTGGAGCGCGTGGCGATCAACGTGATCGACGCGCGCATTCCGGACAACGCCGGCGCGCAACCGGTGGACGTGCCGGTGCTGGGAAGCGGCGCCGCGGCGTTCTTCTCGACGTTGCCCATCAAGACGGCATTGCAGGAATTGCAGCAAGCCGGCATCCCCGCGCACATCTCGCAAACGGCGGGGACCTACGTGTGCAACCAGGTGTTCTACGCGCTGATGCACGCCCTGCGGCGACGGCGCAACACCCGCGCGGGATTCGTGCACGTGCCGTGGCTGCCGGAACAGGCTGCCGCGCATGGGCAGCCGGGCATGCCGCTGGAACAGATGACGATGGCGCTCGAAATCATCGTGCGTACCGCGCTCAACACACGTGGCGATGCCAGGATTGCGGCGGGCGCCGAAATGTAGTTGCGGTGCGGGATTCGGGTGATCAAGCGCCCGAAGGGCCACTGCCGTCGTTGCCGCCGCGATGATGCCGCTTGTGTTGCTGCTCGCCATTCTGCTGCGAGTCGTCGCTGGCCTTCTTCTTGCCTTCCACCGCGCTCATCAGGGTCAGCTTGCCCTTGTGCATCACATAGCCGGTGAACTTGAAGCTCAGCTGCAGGCTGGCGAATTCCTCCAGATCGGCATTGCTGATCTTGGCGTCGTCAGTGTCTTCCAGGAGCACCGTTTTGGGCAATTGCTTCTGATCCTGCAGGTAACGGAAGTGCGCTTCGAGGTCTGGCGAGCTCAGCACCGCGCCATCCAGCATGAACTGGTTGTCCTTGTAGGCGCCGATGGTCATGTCGTACTGCGCCGGCACATTGACCGTGGTCTCACCACCATGCCGCACAATGCCGTTGCACGCCGCCAGCGTGAACATCGCCGCCAACAGGGCCACGCCGCCGAGGCGCACAACAAACGAACGCAGGTTCATGGATTCGGTCTCCGTTGCTGATCGCGGATGCAGGCCCGAGGGCCGCAGCCGGGGAAGTGTGCCAGAATCCGGCTGAACGCGCTGACGAATCCCTGAATAACCCGCTGCGCTACTCGCCACATCAAGGACTCGCTAGGTTTTGGGAAGCGTGACGCCCTTCTGTCCCTGGTACTTGCCGCCGCGATCCTTGTAACTGGTCGCGCAAACCTCGTCGGACTCCAGGAACAACATCTGCGCCACGCCTTCGTTGGCGTAGATCTTCGCGGGCAGCGGCGTGGTATTGGAAAACTCCAGCGTCACGTGCCCTTCCCACTCTGGTTCCAGCGGCGTGACGTTCACGATGATGCCGCAGCGCGCATAGGTACTTTTGCCGAGACAGATGGTGAGCACGTTGCGCGGAATGCGGAAGTATTCGACGGTGCGCGCCAGCGCGAACGAGTTGGGCGGAATGATGCAGCAGTCGCCGGTGAAATCCACGAAGTTGCGCGAATCGAAGTCCTTCGGGTCGACGATGGTCGAATTGATGTTGGTGAAGATCTTGAACTCGCCCGCGCAACGCACGTCGTAGCCATAGCTCGACGTACCGTAGGACACGATGCGGCCGCCGCCGTTGCGCTTGACCTGGCCCGCCTCGAACGGTTCGATCATGCCGTGCTGCTCGGCCATGCGGCGAATCCAGTTGTCGCTCTTGATGCTCATGCGGGCTCGCGTGCTCGGAATCCAGAATCGGGAACCACGTAGCATATTGATCGCCCCCTTCCAGCGGAAGGGGGTCGGCGCGTCCGCGCCGGGGATGTCGTCGCGCGCCCTGGCGACGTGAAGGCGTCAATCATCGACGATGCGGATGTTGGGTACGCCGGTCATGTCGCGCTCGGCCTGCAACGACAGGCGCGCCGCCGTGTTGCGGGCGATTTCGCGGTAACGCTTCGCGAGATCGGAATCCGGCATCGCGGAAACAGTGGGATTGCCGCCGTCGGCCTGCTCGCGAATACGGATGTCCAGCGGCAGTGAACCCAGCAGCGGAACCCCGTATTGCCCAGCCATGCGCGCGCCGCCACCTTCGCCGAACACGTGTTCTTCGTGGCCACAATTCGAGCAAACGTGCGTGGCCATGTTCTCGATGATGCCGAGCACCGGCACCTGTACCTTCTCGAACGCCTTCAAACCTTTTTTCGCATCCAGCAACGCGATGTCTTGCGGCGTGGTGACGATCACCGCGCCCGCCACCGGCACGCGCTGCGTGAGCGTCAACTGGATGTCGCCGGTACCGGGCGGCATGTCGACGACGAGGTAATCGAGATCGCGCCAGCGGGTCGCAGTCAGCAGTTGCGTCAACGCTTGCGTCACCATCGGGCCGCGCCATACCATCGGTGTGTCCTCGCCGACGAGAAACCCGATCGACATCACCTGCAAGCCATGGTTGGTCATCGGGATGATGGTCTTGCCGTCCGGCGATTCGGGGCGTCCGGCAATCCCCAGCATCAGCGGTTGGCTCGGGCCGTAGATGTCGGCATCCAGCACACCGGCGTTCGCGCCTTCCGCCGCGAGCGCGAGCGCAAGGTTCACCGCGACCGTGGACTTGCCCACGCCGCCCTTGCCCGATGCAACCGCGATGATGTTCTTGACGCCTGGCAGCGGCATCAAATTGCCCTGCACCTTGTGCGTCGCGATGCGTGAAGTCACCGAAACCGCGGCCTGCGCGATCGCCGGATCGTTCTCCAGCGCCGCCTTGATCCCGGCCGCAAACGTCTTGCGCCAATCGGCCGCCGGGTAGCCCAGCACGATCTCCACCGCCACGCGGTCGCCATCCACGCCCACAGCGTGGATCGCGCCGCCTTCAGCCAGCGAGACGCCGTTGTGCGGATCGATGATTCCGCCAAGGATTTCGCGGACGCGGGTTTCGGTAAGGGTTGCCATGGTGCGATACGGAGCAAAGACAGCCATCGATTATGCCAGACAGGCCCGCGCCATCCTTGATGCCGGTCATTCGAAACCGGCCGCGCGACAGTTGACGCGCACCGCGGGGTCGCGCACGCTAGCCCCACCCGCCCATTCCGGAGTCGCCGCCATGCACAACGCCTTTCGCTCCGCGCTGATCGCATTCACGTTGTTGCTCGCCACGGCCGCGTACGCCGCCAACGACACGCCGGTCGGTACCTGGACCCAGGTCGACGATGCCACCGGCAAGCCGAAATCCATCATCGAAATTACCCAACTCGCGGACGGCGCACTGCAAGGCGTGGTCAAGCAGGTGTTGTTCTCCGATCAGGGCACCCACCCGATCTGCGACAAATGCGATGGCGAGCGCCACAACCAGCCGGTGGACGGCA
This sequence comes from Rhodanobacteraceae bacterium, assembly GCA_035249465.1. GTDB lineage: Bacteria > Pseudomonadota > Gammaproteobacteria > Xanthomonadales > Rhodanobacteraceae > 66-474. Next base: position 14,360 of record DATFGL010000026.1, read on the forward strand.
TGGTCATCATGTGGGGCGTGAAGAAGGATGGCGACGTGTGGGACGGCGGCAAGATCCTCGATCCCAACAATGGCAAGACCTACAAGGTGAAGCTGTCGCTCTCCGATGATGGCCGGAAGCTCGACGTACGCGGCTACATCGGCATGCCGATGCTCGGGCGCACGCAGACGTGGGTTCGCAAGCCGGATTGACTTCACTCATCCGGCAACACGCCAGCAGGAAAGGCCATCCTCCTCTCACGCTTCGCGCGCGTTCGCTTCGCTCCGCCTTTCCCCTGGAAGGGAGAAGACAAACACGCAGCGTCGAGGCTTTCACCTCCTTCCGAAGGAAGGGGGCCGCGGCGTGCGCCGACGTCCCTCTCTGCGCACCTGGCACTTCAAGACCAGCTACGGGAATCGCCGCCCCCGTTCGTCCACAACCCTGATGGATCGCGCACGCCGAACCCGGTGCGCGTGTTTTCGCGCTAAGGTTGCGCATTCGCACGTTTGCGGAGGGGATAACCGATGTCATTGCACTTCACCAAGTCTGCCTGCGTGTTCACGGGCGCGCTGCTCGCGATCCTGCTGATTGTTTCTTCCGGCGCTTTTGCGCAAACGCCCCAAGACAGCTCGGCGCGACCCACCTGGCAGACTCCCGTTGCGACGCACGGCGCGGAATACGCGCGCCTGCAGCGCGAAGCGCGGGACGTCACCATCACCCGCGACGACTGGGGCATCCCGCACGTCCACGGCAAGACCGACGGGGATGCCGTATTCGGGATGATCTACGCGCAATGCGAGGACGATTTCAACCGCGTCGAAATGAACTACCTCACCGCGCTGGGCTGGAGTGCGCAGGCCGAGGGCGAATCCGCGATCTGGGACAACCTGCGCTACCAGCTCTTCATCGATCCCGCAGTGCTGAAACAGGATTACGCGAAAAGTCCCGCTTGGCTGAAGAAGCTGATGAACGCGTGGGCGGATGGGATGAACTGGTATCTCGCCACGCACCCGAACGTGCATCCGAAGGTCATCACGCATTACGAGCCGTGGATGGCATTGAGCTTCACCGAAGGCAGCATCGGCGGCGACATCGAGCGCGTCGATCTTGCCAAGCTCGCGAAGTTCTACGGCGCGGACCATGCAACGGCGGTCGCACTTGCGCAAACCGCACCTCCAACGTGGATCGAACCGACCGGCTCCAACGGCATCGCGATCGCACCGAAACTCACGGCAGACGGCCACGCGCTGCTGCTGATCAACCCGCACGTCACCTTCAACTTCCGCAGCGAATCACAGATGTCCAGCGACGAAGGGCTGGATGCCTACGGCGCCTCGACGTGGGGCCAGTTCTTCATCTACCAGGGTTTCAACCGGCACATCGGCTGGATGCATACCTCCACCGGCGTGGACGCGGTGGACGAATTTGCCGAGACCATTTCGAAGAAGGATGGCCGGTATCTCTACAAGTTCGGCAACAAGGAACTCCCCGTAACGAGCCGCGACATCACCATCCATTACCGCGCCAGTGACGGCTCCATCAAGGCACGCACCTTCACCGCGTACTTCACGCAACATGGCCCGATCGTGGCCGATGAAAACGGCAGGTGGATCGCCGAGGCATTGATGAACCGGCCGATCCCCGCGCTGGAACAAAGCTGGCTGCGCACCAAGGCGACCGACCTCGCCAGCTACATGAAAGTCGCCGAACTCAAGGCCAACTCGTCCAACAACACCTTGTTCGCCGACGACAAGGGCGAGATCGCGTTCCTCGCACCGCAGTTCATTCCCAAACGCGACAACGCCTTCGATTACCTGCGGCCGGTGGATGGCGGCAATCCCGCGACCGCGTGGCAGGGGCTCACGCCGCTCAAGGACATGCCCAACGTCATCAATCCGCCCAACGGCTGGGTGTTCAATACCAACGACTGGCCCTACTCCGCCGCCAGCGAGTACAGCCCCAAGCGCGCGGATTACCCGCAGTACATGGATTCCTTCGGCCCCAACGCGCGCGGCGAACACGCCACCCAAATGCTGACCGGTGCGAGTGGTTTCACCAAGGCCAAGCTGATCACCGATGCGTTCGATTCCTACCTGCCCGCGTTCGCACGCCTGATCCCGATCCTGGTGAAGGATTACGACACGCTGCCCGCCAACGATCCGATGCGGACGAAACTCACCGGCCCGATCGGCGTGCTGCGTAGCTGGGACTATCGCTGGGGCATCGCCTCGATACCGACCACGCTGGCGGTGTGGTGGGGCGACACGCTGTGGAACGAAGTGGCCGCGAAAGCCGAGGCAAGCGGCCTCGACGCGCACGAAACGGACATGCGCGAAATCGACTACATCGCGGAGAAAGCCGATTCGAAGACCCGCCTGAACGCACTCGCCGACGTGGTCGATCGCCTGCAGAAGGATTTCGGTTACTGGGGCGTGCCGTGGGGCGCGATCAATTGCTACCAGCGTCTGGACGATTCCATCCACCCGCACTTCGACGACGGCAAACCCTGCCTCGCGGTGCCGTTCACCTCGTCGCGCTGGGGTTCGCTGGCGGCGTCCAACACCCACCAGTGGCCAGGCACCAAAAAATATTACGGGCGCAGCGGCAACAGCTTCGTGGCGGTGGTGGAATTCGGACCCAAGGTGAGCGCGCGCGCGATCCATGTGGGCGGCCAGAGCGGCGACCCGGATTCACCGCACTTCACGGACCAGCAGCACCGCTGGGCCTCGGGCGACTTGCGCACCGTGTACTTCTGGCCGGATCAGCTCAAGACGCACACGGCGAGGGTGTACCATCCCGGCGGCTGATTAGCTACCGACTGGCCGGCCGGCCGCGCAACGCGGCTGGCGCCACCGTCAAGGGGACTGCAATGAAACGTGCACTCGTTCTGCTCGTGACCCTGGTTGCATCCGTTTGCGTCGCGCACGCGGACCCGAAGGACTGGGTGGCCTACAAGCAGCCCGTCATCGCGTTCGCCCACGCCACCATCGTCGATGGCACCGGCGCGGCGCCGAAAACCGACCAGACACTGGTGGTCGACAAGGGCCGCATCACGGAGCTTGGCCCCGCGACGAGCACCGCGGTACCGGCAGGCGCGATCGTGATCGACGCCCACGGCAAGACCCTGCTGCCCGGCTTCGTGATGATGCACGAGCACCTGTTCTACACGACGCGAATTTCTGGCACGTTTCCCGGCGCGTACTACATCACCCCGATGCCGTACAGTTTCCCGCCGCTGTATCTCGCGGGTGGCGAAACCACCATCCGCACCACAGGCTCGATGGCGACGTACACGGATATGAACGTGCGCGACGACATCGAGGCCGGCAAGCGCATCGGCCCGGATATCGACGTCACCGGCCCCTACCTCAACGGCAAGGGCGGATTCACCGAGAATCTGCCGCGCCTCGCAGGGCCCGCCGATGCGACACGCACGGTCGATTACTGGGCCGAACAAGGCGTCACTTCGTTCAAGGCCTACATGCAAATCACCCGTGCGGAATTGAAGGCCGCCATCGACGCCGCGCACGCCCACCACGACAAGATCACGGGGCATCTGTGTTCGGTGACCTTCCGTGAAGCTGCCGACCTTGGCATCGACAATCTGGAACACGGATTCTTCGTCGCATCGGACTTCGTCAAGGACAAAAAGCCGGACGAGTGCCCGAAAGGTGTGGGCACCTCCATCGCGTCGCTGAATCCGGATTCGCCCGAAGTGGCGTCGCTGATCAAGTTGCTTGTCGACAAACACGTCGCACTGACCTCGACCCTCGGCGTGTTCGAAGCCTCCGTGCCCGGCAGCCCTGAAGCACCACCCGCTGCGCTGGACCTGCTGAACCCTGCGCTGCGCGATATCTACGGGACCACCTGGAAGAAGGTTCAGGCGATGCCTGCCCCTCGCGCGAAGACGATGCACGACGAGTTCGCCCACGCCGCCAGGCTCGAAAAGCGTTTCGTCGAAGCCGGCGGCCTGCTGATGGGCGGCAGCGATCCCACCGGCTACGGCGGCGTGATCCCGGGCTTTTCATCCAAGCGCGAAATCGAACTGCTGGTGCAGGCCGACGGTTTCACGTTCCCGCAGGCGGTCAAGATCATGTCGCTGAACGCCGCGAAGTTCGAAGGCCGCGAAAAGGACATCGGTTCACTCAGCGTCGGCAAGCGCGCCGACATCGTGGTGATCGACGGCAATCCGATGAAGGATGTCAGCGCGGTCGAGCGCATGCCCCTGGTATTCAAGGACGGCGTCGGCTACGACACCGCCGCGATCTTCAAATCCATGCAGGGTCAGATCGGGATGAATTGACCGTTGTGCCTGTCACGATGGTCGGCAAAACGCCGTCACAAGGAACCCTTCGTTTGCTCGTCATCCCGGAATTACTCGCGCCATCCATGGCGTTCGCGTTTGCAATCCTGCAAACGCAGTCGCGTAGTGATATCCGGGACCCAGCACCTTGGCGACAAGACCTGCGGACTCACCACGCACGCGCGTATTGCTCCGGCACGCGGACAGATCCACCGAGTTCCTTCGCCGCGCGTCGCGGGAAATAGGGATCGCGCAGAAACTCGCGCGCCATCTCGATCAGGTCGGCGTCGCCGCGTTGCAGGATGTCTTCGGCCTGCCGCGCACCGGTGATCAGGCCGACCGTCGCGGTGGCGATGCCGGCCTCGCGGCGGATACGCGCTGCGAACGGCACCTGATAACCCGGACCTGCCGGAACCTTCGGATGCGGCATCGTGCCGCCGGACGACACGTCGATCACGTCCACCC
>DATFGL010000027.1:0-8180 GCA_035249465.1 Rhodanobacteraceae bacterium
TGCCGATGCTGCTGAACCCGGTGTTCGCCGACTACGTGCAGGCCTACGGCCGCGGCGGTGTCAAGGCGCACAAGCTCGGCGCCGAAGCGTTGATGAACCTGACGCGGCTGTACTGGTACACCGTCGAGTTCGGACTGATCGACACGCCGGAAGGCGTGCGCATCTACGGCTCCGGCATCGTCAGTTCCAAGGGCGAATCCATCCATTCGCTGGAATCGGCCTCACCCAACCGCATCGGCTTCGACCTCGAGCGCATCATGCGCACGAAGTACAAGATCGACACCTACCAGCAGACCTACTTCGTGATCGACGGCTTCCAGCAATTGATGGACGCGACCAGGCCCGACTTCACCCCGATCTACGCGCGCCTCAAGGACCGGCCCGAATTCGCCGCGGGTTCCGTGCAGGACGGCGACCGCGTGATCCACCGCGGGACGGGCGAGGGTTGGGAAAAGACGGACGACGTCTGATCGCCCTGGTGAAAGCGGGAGCGACGCGGCTCATCGTGAGAACGACCCAATGGAGTTCACGATGTCGGCTCCGGATGTCGTGGCAGTAACGGAACCCCGCGCGTCGACGCGGACGAAGCAGCGCCGTGACACAGACCATGGATGGCCGTCAACGAAGCCAATACCGCGCCGTTGCATGACGCCGAGAAGCACAGCCGATCACGCGAGCAAGGCGGGCATGTCCGGCAGCAGGGACGCCGGAGTTCGCGCCGGCGCGTGATCGGCGAGCATCGCAGGGAAGTCGAGGCAACGCGACGTTGCCTAGACCGTCATGCCCGGCGCAATGGTTTTGGCGACTTTTGCCGAAACAAAAGTCTCCCGCTCGCGGGAGCGAGCGGAACCAGGACATGGATGTCGAAACGACAAGAGCAAAGACGCTGGGTCCCGGCTTGCGCCGGGATGACGGGGGGGAGTCTGGCGTGTTTACCCGCGCGGCCTCCGCACAGCGCTGACCTCAAGCACCTGCGCGATCTTCGCGCCATCCCACCGGTACATCAGGTGCTTGCCCTGCACGCAAGGCGATGCAAGGTCGGGGTAGAACAGCGCCACGCATTCGCCGCCGGCTCGGCGCACGCTGTCGTAGGCGATGCCGTTCGAACCTTCCCCGTGCAGTTTTGCGCCGAGCTTGCGCGAGGCCGCGTAACTCGCCGGATCGTGCTCGGCCTTCCAGCCGCCGCGGATGTCGTGCAGCGTACCGTGCGTGCCGGAAACGTAACAGCGCATCGTGATGTCGATCGGCGGTTCCTGCGTCGCGGCCAGGAACTGCTCGCGGTGGTACACGGTTTCCTCGACCGCCGTGTCGAACTCGTGCGCGAGGTACAGCACGCCGTAGCTGCCGTCCGAGAACCGGCTGCCTTCAGGGTTGACGTGCGTGAACGCGGCCATCAGCGGCGTGCTGCCGGGACCACTGACGCGGTGTTCCTTCTGCACGTTCGCCAGCTCGCCCCATTCCTCGCGCAGTCGCGGGTTGGTCAGCGCTTCGATCTGGTACAGGGCATCCAGATCCTTCGGATCGGCGATGGCATCGAACACGCCCACGGGCGGAAACCGGCTGGGCACGATGCGGTACGCGCGTTGCCAGCGGATGCGGTGGAGGGGCGGGTCGTTGGATGCCATCGCCGAAGTGTGGTTGCGCAGTTTTTCGGATGCCGAGATTGGCTACATCGCGAGCAACCATCCATGGTGCGGGGCGCCGGCCCGGCCATCCTTGGCCGGGCGTTCGGCGACGCAGCCGATGCCCCCGGCATCGGCAAAACGCGTCGCCTCACCCTCTCTGCGCATCCAGGTACTGCCGCACCACGAACAGGTCGGAAACGTTGCCGGACAGCATGCGTTCCAGCGCGCTTTTGCCGCCGAACGTGGCAGCGGCATTCGGCTTGCGCAGCCACGCGTCGGCACGATCGGGCTGCGGGAACAGGATCGCCAGCGCCTTGAAGATGCCGAGCAGGTAGCTGATGCGCTCCAGCGCGTCGCGCGACAGCGCGCCATCGCGTTCGCGTTTCCACTTGTAGAAGGTCGATTCCGGGGGATCGCCCAGCAGCTTGCGCTGCTCGGCCACGCGCAACTTCCAGCGTTCCGCAAGATTGAAGAACGCGCGCAAACCGGGGGCGCTCAGCGCATCCACCTGCGCCTGGTAGCGCGGTGAAGCTTCGGCGACCTTGCGCGAGGTAACGGACATGGTTTGGGTTCCTGTATGAAGCTTGTGGCTATCTTACTCCATAAATGTAGTTCGTGCAGGGGCCGTCATGCTGGTGCAGGTATGCACGAGCCGCGCCTGCAATCTGCTTGGCGCGGGGTTGGCTTCGGGATCGGCCTGGGCCGTCAAAGGGCAAACAGCGGAAATGGCTTCCGTCCGCTTCGAAAGCCCGGCACGAACGGAAACCCGACGCACGCCGCGAATGGCTCGATGCAGCGCCTACCCAGCCGGCTGGAAGCATCCGGGCGGATCACCCGCCCGGATGGATCGTCACTCCGGCACTCTTCATGTTGTTGTTGAAGACTGGCAGCACGTTCGATTTCAGGTTCGCGAACCCGGACTGCGCTTGCGCAATGTCCGCTTGCAATTTCGCGAACGTCTGGCGCTGGACCACCGTGGGCTCGTAATCGGAACCGCCCGCGGCATTTTGCGCGCCCTGTCCCACCTGCCCGCCCAGCCAGCGGAGGTTCCAGTACACCTTGTAGCGTGTGGAAAATTGCTTGTCGTCGCTGAGTCTCGCCGCCGGACTGACCAACTGGTTTTCCACATCGAGGATCTGCGCATTGAGCCGCGCGAGCGCATCCGCGGTCGTGCCGGTGGCGTGCGTCTTCAGCTGGTCCTCGATCTGCCTGCGCCATTCCTCCATGGCATTGACCATGTCCGAGGTCGCGGTGATGGCATCGGCAATCCGAACTTGCAATGCGGTCGCGTCCTGCAATACCGCTTCGCTCGCGGCGATCTTCGGATCCTTCAGGACCTCGAACGGTTGGGTCCAGGACTTTCCGTCGACCGTGAGCCGGACCTGGTAATCACCGGGCGCCGCAATGGGTGTGCCGGTGTGCGCGTCGACACCCCAGTGGATGATGGTGCGATGGTCCTTGCCCTGGTAACGCGGTTCCTCCCAGATGTACGGGTTCTCGGCGGGCGTGGTGCGCAGCTTCACGTCGGTCGGCATGTCGTGGAACAGGTCCCAGTACGCACCATTCAATCCCTGGTGTGCGTCCAGTTTCTCGGTGCGGATCACCTTTCCTAGAGCATCCAGGATCTGCAATTGCACGGGCTCTGCAGGCTTGCTGGCCAGATGGAACTGGAATTGCGGACGCGCCGGTTCGGCGGCCGTGGGATATGCGCCACGCGCCATGCGGAATACCGGTCCCGGCTTGAACAGCCGCGTCGCTCTCGTGCTCGGCTGATCCGTGCTGCCGGTCTGCTCGAGCGTCGTGATGTCGGGCAGGATGTAGTCGCCGCGACCATAGGTGGACACGTCCACGTCGTGCATGCGGGGCTCGACATTGATCCAGCTTACCGGCGAAGGCGGCAGGCCCTTGTTGAAGTGAATCCAGTGCCTGCCGTTGTCCAGCGTGTAATAGAACGCATGGCCGGTGCCCGCGAACAACATGCCTTCGCGGTTCGGGTTTTCGGCGACGGCCAACACGTAGTCCAGCGGATTGCTGGCGGGAAGATCGCCGGAGATGTTCTTCCAGGTCTTGCCGTAATCCGTCGTCATCAACACGTACGGCTTGAGGTCGCTGTTGCCCGCCCAGCGGAAATCCACGGCGATGTAGACCGTTCCCGCGTGGAAATGCGACGGTGAAATCTGGTTGATCTCGCCCCACGCCGGCAGGTGCAGGTTGGCGGTGACATCCACCCATTGCGGTGCCTGTGCCGCTTCCGCATCCATGGTGTACCAGAGCTTGCCGTCGTTGGTGCCCGCCCACAGCAGGCCTTTCTCGATCGGCGAAAACGCCATGGACCACACCACCTCGCCGTAATACTGGCCGAGGTTGTCGCCCATGATGCCGCCGCTGGAAATGATGCGCGAGGGATCACGGGTCGACAGGTCCGGGCTGAATTCGATCCACGAATGCCCGGCATCGCTGGTGCGCAACACCATCTGGCAACCGAAGTACACGTTCTTGCCGTCGAACGGATCGATCGCCAGCGGCGCCGTCCAGTGGCAGCGGTATCTGGTTTCGTTGGGCGGCGAATCCAACGCGATTTGCGACGGCGACACCGAGTGCGGCGTGCCCTGCGCCAGGTCGAAACGAAACAGGTTGTTGCCATAGCACGATGACCAGACGATGTCCGGATCATTCGGATCGGGCACCGTGAAGCCAGACTCACAGGCGTTCGGGAAATACTGATAGGTCGATGACGGCTCGTTGGGCCCTTCGAAGCCGCTGCGATCCGGTGGTGTCACCGGCTCGCCGCCCGACGTCAAGGCCCAGCCCTTCGGCGGGGGTGCCGCCTTGGGATACTTGGCGAGCAGCTCCTTGTTGACCTTGGGCTTGCCCTCGCGCGCGGAGAAAAAGTCGGCATACGGGTACGCATGCGGCATGAACTCACCAGCCGGCAACAGTCCGTTGCCGCTCGGTTGCGAGACATCGCTGGACACGCGCCACGCACCGTCGTCCTGGCGATTGCCGTAGATCCAATACGGCACCCGGTTGTCGCTCGCGATGTGGTAAACCTGCCCGATCGGCAACGCGACCGTGAGCGCGGTGCCCGCACCGGTGGCGATCTGCGCACCGCCGTCATCGGTCAGCACGTAGTGCGCGGGATTGGTCGGGTCGATCCAGCCGTCGTGGCAGTCGCCGCAGGAAGCCGGGCCGAGGGGTTTGACGTTCTTGCCGCCTTCGCCCGAGAAGGTCAGCCCGCCGTCGCTGGAGTAATGCGGGCTGCTGTTCAATACCAGCACGCCGTTCGCGTCCTTGGGGTTGGCCTCGATGAAGATGTAGTAACCGGCGCGCATGATGAGATTGCGGTCATGGCTCACCACTTTCCAGCTGGTGCCGCCATCGTCGCTGCGCCAGACCGAGCCCTGGTCCCTGGTCTGGATCAGCGCGTACATGCGCTGCGGATTGGATGGCGCGATGGTGACGTCGATCTTGCCCAGCGGTGGTGGGGGCAAACCGCGGGTCAAGTGTTGCCAGGTGCGCCCGTTGTCGTGGGAGATATAAACGCCGCTGCCGGGGCCGCCGCTCAACTCCGCCCAGGTGCGCCCGGTCACTTGCCAGGTTCCAGCCAACACGGTGTCGGGGTTGCCCGGGTCCATGCTGAGGCCGCTGCAGCCTGTGCGTTCGTTGACGAACAGCGTGCGTGTCCAGGTCTTGCCGCCGTCGGTGGTGCGGTAAACACCGCGCTCCTGTTGCGGGCTGTTGCCACGTCCTTCGGCGCACACCAGCACGTTGCCGGGATCCTTCGGGTTGATCGCGATGCGCGCAATGCGGCCGGTGTTGACCAGGCCCGTGTGCTGCCAGGTCATGCCGGCGTCGGTGGACTTGTACACGCCATCACCCCAGATGTCGCTGGGACGAATGAACCACGGCTCGCCGGTGCCCACCCAGACCGTCCTGGAATCGGAGGGCGCGACCGCGATCGCACCGATCGCGGCCGTGTCCTGATCGTCAAAGATCGGCAGGAAGGTGTGGCCGCCATCCGTGGACTTCCACAACCCGCCCGACGCCGCTCCCAGGTAATACGTGGAGTAGTCGCCCGGAACCCCGGCGACCGACGCGATGCGGCCACCCGCAGGCGGACCCATGTAATGGAATTGCAGCGGCGGTGGCGTGGTCGTCTTCTGCAGGCCGCGCGGCTTCGACTGGGCGAGCGCCGGCAGGCTCGTGCCCATCGCAACCGCCAACAGTGCAAGCGAAGCCCCCCGCACCGCATGCGAAAGGGCGCGCGAAGCCGAACGAAAGATTGTCATGAACCGGTCCTCCGAAATGATTTGTACACCGTGGCAACTTGCTTCCCGCGTGACCGCGAACACGCTGCGCGCCTCGCGCGCCACGGCCTAATCTTCATCCCCACCCACTGCAGTGCCCGAAGAGGACAAGCCGGTGCGCGCGCCCCACGCGTAAACCAGCAGGGCGATCACCATCGCCAGCACGGAATCCCAGGGCGAACCGATGATGCCCTTACCGCCGAAAGCGCCGAGGCATGAAACGGCCATCATCAGCGCGTAGAAGCCGATCAACCACAACGACGCGCGCACGGCTTGCGCGAGTTCGGCGCGGCGTGATCGGTCCCGCGCAACACAGGCGACGTACACCACGTACAGCACGATCTGCAAACCCAGCAGCCAGGAAAGCACGCCCCAGCCGGACCAGTAAACGATCAGCGCCGCGACGACGAAGGACAGCGGCCCAAGCACGCCGAAACCGCGCACGCGGAACGGTCGCGGCATGTCGGGGGCGCTGCGCCGCAACGCGGCGACGGCGACCGGCGCGACCGCGTAACTCAGGACCAGCGCGGCCGACACCACGCTGATCATCGCCGACCACGATGGGAATGGCAGCATCCAGAAAACCGCCAATGCGAGCGTCAACCACAGCGCCGGGCGTGGAATGCCCGACTTCGCATCGACGCGCGTGAACAGCCGGAAGAAGGTGCCGCCACGCGCCCAGCCGTAGACCACGCGCGGCGTGGCGTTCATGTAGATGTTGCCGCAGCCGCTGGGCGAGATCACCGCGTCGCACACTACGAGGAACGACAGCCAGCCGAGTCCCAGCGCCATCGCGATGTCATGGAACGGCAGCGCGAACAGGGTGTCGATGCCGCGCCAGCCGTGCGCCACCATCGTGGCCGGCACGGCGCCAAGGAAGGCCACTTGCAACAGAAGATAGATGCCGGTGGACAACACCACCGAAAGGATCAACGCGATCGGGATCGAGCGTTGCGGATCGCGCACCTCGCCTGCCACCGACACGATCGGCGTCAACCCGAGATAGGCGAAGATGACGCCGCCGGCGGATACCGCGCCCGCGACGCCGGCGAAACCGAACGGCGCGAAACCGTGCATGGTGAGATTGTCCCGCCGGAAAAACCACAGCAGCGCCGCGATCACCGCCAGCGGCACCACGAACTTGAACACGCTGACCAGGTTGTTGGCGCGCGCGAAAGTCTTCACGCTGAAATAGTTCAGCAGAAAGAAAATCCCGAGGATCGCAAGCTGCACAAACCAGCCCAGCGTCGTCGGTGACTGCGAACCGGTCTGCGTCAGTCGCGGAAACCACGCGGAGGCATATTGCCGGCACGCCTCGACCTCGATCGCGATCAGGCTGGAAAACGCGATCAGCGTGATCAGCCCCATCAGGAATCCGAGCAATGCGCCGTGTGAATACACGGGATAACGCACCACGCCGCCGGTGTGCGGCAACGCCGCGCCCAGTTCGCAATAGACCAGCCCCAGCAACAGCACGGCCACGCCGCCGATCAGCCACGACACGATACCCGCGGGACCGGCGATGTCCGCCACGTGGCTTGCGGAAAACAACCAGCCCGAACCGAAGATCGCGCCGAGACCGATGAAGGTGAGATCGGTAAGGCTCAACGCTTTCTTGAACCCGCCCTGCCCGACCATGCGATCGTCTCCGGCAACCCCACCCACGAACTGGTCGATGGCGCCCGTTGCACGGCCATCTTCCGCAGCGAAACACTGCCACGATAGCGCCGGCCATACCCCTGCGCGCATGGGCCAAAGGTCACTCGAATTGCTGGCGGCGCACGCCCATGGTGGAGAGGTAGGCATCCAGTCCGCGCGCGGGCGTCTCGGCGAAGATCTCGCCGGTGGCGGCGAACTGCATGCGGTCGGGGCGGAAATTGCGGAAGTCGCGGCGCATCCGGCACCACGCGCCGAGCGTCCAGACCGGCCCCCAGCATGCGAGACAAAGCGGTTCGACTTCCCGTGTGCTGGTGGTGCCGTCCGCGTCGCGGTATTCCAGCTGCAGCACGCGCCGCGACTCGATGGCCTCGTGCAGCGCGTCCACCACGCCGGACTTCGCCTCGTACCAGCGTTGCGGCACGAACACGCGCGAGCGCTCGGCGCGCCCACGCAATTCCTCCGGCAATACGGCGTCGATCTTCAGCATCGCCGATTGCGCGCCGCGGGCCAGACGTTCGCCCGCGAATGCGCGCACGAAACGCGTGCCCACCACCAGCGATTCCAGTTCCTCGGCCGTGAACATCAGCGG
>DATFGL010000028.1:0-44654 GCA_035249465.1 Rhodanobacteraceae bacterium
CTCGCCCGCTTCGATCTGCTCTCCGCCGGCAAGCAGCACGGGAAAGCGCGCGTGGTCGGCGACCAACGTCACGTCGTAGCGCGCCAAAACGTCGGGGCGGTCGGGGAAAAACGTGATGCGGCGAAAACCCTGTGCTTCGCATTGCGTCAGCAGAAAGCCGCGTTCGCGCGAACCGGAAACGTACAGCCCGGACAACTGGCTGTTGCGTGCGGGGTTCATGCGCGCGTCGAGCTCCAGCACGCTGCCGTCGCGCGCGTCCATGATGACAAGGCCGGATGCGTCGAGCCGGTAATCGTCTGTTGTCAGCGTGCGGCCGTCCAGCCGCGCGGCGACGAGTTCTAGGTCCTCGCCGTCGAGCCGCAACGGCTCGGCGCGATCGCGCGCCAGTGCGAGCCTCGAATGCACCCGCGTTTCACCGATGTCGAGCTCGAACTTCAACTCGACATGGGTGACCCGCCATGCGGGCGGCCGGTAGTCGGCGAGGCGGATGGTCTTTGCGGCCGGGGTTGCGGCGGGGGTCTGGGTGTCCATCCCGTCATTTTATCAGCCACGCCTTGCGCATCAGTGTCAAAATAAACAGCTGCCCGCCCTGACGACGCCAAGCCCATGGCCGGATTCCAAGCCCCGTCCCTTCATGACATACGCAGCGCTGCCGCGCGCATCGCGCCGCACGCGCGTACGACACCGGTGCTGCGTGCGCCCGAACTGGACGCACGTGCCGCCGCGAGTTTATTCTTCAAGTGCGAACACCTGCAGTTGGGCGGCGCGTTCAAGTTCCGCGGCGCCTGCAACGCGGTGTGGTCGCTCGGGGACGAGGAAGCCAGGCGTGGCGTGGTGACGCACTCGTCCGGCAACCATGGTGCGGCGCTGGCGCTGGCGGCGCAAACGCGCAAGATTCCCGCGCACATCGTCGTACCCGAAGGCGCCGTCGCGGCCAAGCTCGCCAACATCGAACGCGCCGGCGGCATCCTGCATCGCTGTGCACCGACCCAGGCCGCGCGCGAGGAAGCCTGCGCCAGGGTGCAGCACGAAACCGGCGCGACGCTGGTGCACCCTTATGCCGACGCGCGCGTGATGGCGGGTCAGGGCACGATCGTCCTGGAATTGTTGCAACAAGTTCCCGATCTTGACGCGATGGTCGTTCCGATCGGTGGTGGCGGGCTGGCTTCCGGCTGTGCCATTGCCTTGCACGCACTCAAGCCGGATGCGCGATTGTTCGGTGCCGAGCCCGCCGGCGCGGATGATGCGTTCCGTTCCCTGCAACGCGGCGAACGCGTCACCAACGTCGTGCCGCACACGATCTGCGACGGCTTGCGCGCGACCATCGGTGAGCCGAACTTCGCGATTCTGGGTGCGCATCGCGTCGAAGTCATCAGCGTGGATGACGACGCCACGCTTGTGGCGATGCGGCTGGTATGGGCCGAGTTGAAGCAGACGGTCGAGCCTTCATCGGCGGTCGTGCTGGCGGCATTGCTGGCGCAGCGTGAACGCTTCGCCGGTCAGCGCGTCGGGCTGGTGTTGAGTGGTGGCAACGTCGATCTGGACGCTGTCCCTTTTATTCGACGGTGACCGACTTGGCGAGGTTGCGCGGCTGGTCCACATCGGTGCCGCGCAGGACCGCGACATGGTACGCGAGCAACTGCATCGGTACGGTGAACACGGCGGGCGCGATGAAGTTGCCACCCGCATCCACTTTCATCAGATGGCCGCGGTTGCCGTTCAACGACACGTCGGCTTCGTCATCCGCGAACACGTAAAGCTGTCCGCCGCGCGCGCGCACTTCTTCCAGATTCGATTTCAGTTTTTCCAGCAACTGGTTGTTGGGCGCGACCGCGATCACCGGCATGTCTTCGTCCACCAGCGCCAGCGGGCCGTGCTTCAGCTCGCCCGCGGGGTACGCCTCGGCATGGATGTACGAAATCTCTTTCAGCTTGAGCGCGCCTTCCATGGCGACCGGGTACTGCGCGCCGCGGCCGAGGAACAGTGCGTGGTGCTTGTCGACGAATGATTCGGACAGTTTCGCGATCGCGGGCGCGAGCTTCAGCGCGTCTTCGAGATGGCGCGGCAGGCTGGCCAGTTCGCCCACCAGTTGCGACAGCCTGGCGGTGTCGACGCCGCGCAGTCTCGCGAGTTCCAGCACCAGCAGCGCCAATGCGCTCAATTGCGTGGTGAACGCCTTGGTGGAAGCGACGCCGATTTCAGGACCCGCGCGTGTCATCAACGTGAGGTCCGATTCGCGCACCAGGCTCGATTCAGGCACGTTGCAGATCGCGAACGACCCGAGATAGCCGCGCTCGCGACCCTCGCGCAACGCCGCCAGCGTGTCGGCGGTTTCGCCCGACTGCGAAATTGCGAGGAACAACGTATCGGGCATCACCACCACGCTGCGGTAGCGGTACTCGCTGGCGACCTCGACGCTGCACGGGATGCCGGCGATGCCTTCCAGCCAGTAACGCGCGACCATGCCGGCGTGGTAGCTGGTGCCGCAGGCGACGATGTGCACGTGGCGCACGCGCTTCAGCAAGGTGTCGGCGTCGACACCGAAGATGTTCGGCAGGATGCGGTTGTCGGCGATGCGGCCTTCCAGCGTGTTGGCGACCGCGCCGGGCTGCTCGAAGATTTCCTTCAGCATGTAGTGACGGAACTGGCCGCGTTCGACCGCATCCATCGACAGATCGCTCTCGCGCACTTTGCGTGTCGCCGGGCTGCCGTCGGCGGCGACGATCGTGAGTGCGTCCTGCGTGATCTCCACTACATCGCCTTCTTCCAGGTACACGATGCGATTGGTGACCTGGATCAGCGCCTGCACGTCCGAACCGAGGAAGTGTTCGCCGATGCCGACGCCCACGCACAGCGGGCTGCCGCGGCGTGCGCCGACCACGTGGCCGGGATGCTCGCGATGCAGCACCGCGATTGCATATGCGCCGCGCAGGCGCCGGGTGGCGTCACCGACCGCTTCGCGCAGGGACTTGCCCCCGGCCACCAGCCTGTGCACGAGATGCGCGATGACTTCGGTGTCGGTATCCGAGGTAAATGAATAGCCGGCGGCCTTCAGCTCTTCGCGCAATTCCGCGTGGTTCTCGATGATGCCGTTGTGGACCACCGCGACCGTATCGCGTGAGACGTGCGGGTGCGCGTTGGCTTCGTTGGGCGCGCCGTGGGTGGCCCAGCGGGTGTGCGCGATGCCGGTGCGGCCGTGGGTAGGCGACGCCTGCCACAGCGCATCCAGCCCGGACACCTTGCCCGGTGCACGCAGGCGGCTCAGCTTTCCTGCGTCCAGCACCGCCAGGCCCGCCGAGTCGTACCCGCGGTATTCGAGGGCGTGCAGTCCCGCCAGCAGGATGGGAACGACGTCACGCTGGGTGCAGCCGGCAACGATTCCACACATGGTTCTGCGCCTGGCGCGAGGTCAAAAAACGTAAAGATACAGGGGTTTGGGTCCAAAAGGGCGGGGTTTCCGGGCCCATGGACCGGCGGCGGCACGCTTCGTGCAGGACCATTCAGTATTCGCCGAAATTTGAACCACGTCACATTTGTAGTATAAAAGCCATCCCCCCGCGGCAGACTGCACCGACGCGAGGTGACAAATACAGGGGGACATCCCATGTTCCGGTTGTTTCGACAACGCGCGCTCAGGTGGCAACTGCTGCTTGTGTTGGTCGAGTTCGCCCTGCTGGTGGGTTGTGTCTATGCCGCGGTGGTACTGCGCTATTGGGATGACTTGGATACCCAGGCGACGTTCGGAAGCGCCCTGCGTTGGCGCGCGCCGCTGGTCGCGGTGGTACTGATTCTGGCGATGACGGCCCTGGGCTTGTACCAGGTGCATCTGCGCGCCGGTTGGCTGGGTCGCCTCAGCCGCCAAGGTGTGGCTTTCGTGTTGGGCGGCGTCACGCTGACGGTGCTTTATTACGCTATCCCCGCCGCGTACATCGGCCGTGGCGTGCTGGGCATCACGCTGGCGCTCGGTTATCTCGTGCTGGCCCTGTGGCGCGTGCTGTTTCTTGGTTTCGTGGACGCCGACCTGTTCAAGCGGCGAGTGGTGATGCTGGGTGCCGGCGAGCGTGCCGCCGAGGTATTTAGCAAGATGCGCCGCAAGACCGACCAGCGCGGTTTCAAGATCCTCGGCTACGTGCCGATCGGGGCGGATCCGGTGACCGTGCCGCAGTCATCGCTGTTGCGTCCCGACGAAGCGTTGTGCCGATGGGCCGCCCGGCTCGGTGCAGACGAGATCGTGGTGGGTCCCGATGACCGCCGCGGCACCCTGCCGGTGGATGCGCTGCTGGAATGCAAGCAGCGCGGGGTGGCGGTGACCGAACTGGCGGAGTTCTTCGAGCGCGAGGCCGGCAAGATCAAGATGGATCTCACCAATCCCTCGTGGCTGGTGTTCTCCGACGGCTTCAACATTTCCCCGGTGCGGCGCACCGTCAAGCGCGCCTTCGACGTCGCGATGGCCTCGCTGGTGGGGCTGGTGGCGTGGCCGTTCATGTTGTTGACGACGTTGGCGATCAGGCTGGAGTCCGGCCGCGGCGCACCGATCCTGTATCGGCAGGAACGGGTTGGCGAAAACGGCAAGCCGTTCCAGGTGGTCAAGTTCCGCAGCATGCGCACCGATGCCGAACTCGATGGCGTGGCGCGCTGGGCAACCAAGAACGACGACCGCGTCACCCACGTCGGCCGCTTCATCCGCAAGACCCGGCTGGACGAGTTGCCGCAGCTGTGGAACGTGTTGTGCGGTGACATGAGCGTCATCGGGCCGCGTCCGGAACGGCCGCAATTCGTGGACGACTTCAATACTCGCATCCGCTACTACTCGTTGCGGCACTGCGTGAAACCAGGCCTGACCGGGTGGGCGCAATTGCGCTATCCGTACGGCTCCTCGTTCGAGGACGCCGTGGAGAAGCTGAAATTCGACCTGTTCTATGTGAAGAATCACAATTTCGCGTTCGATCTCGCCATCCTGATCCAGACGGTTGAAGTGGTGTTGTTCGGACGCGGCGCGCGCTGATCGACCGTGGGCATGCCGCACGACGCGGTGTGTGGGACACGCTTGTTGCCGGATGCTGCTCGGCATGGCGGGAGGTACCGGTTTTCTGGTGCTGTGCGAGGGGCTGGGCCTGGCGCCAGGCATCACGACCTGATGCTTTCAAGCAGGCCCAGCGCGGGTGGCGTGCGCAGTTGCGTCCCGACCGCCAGACGCTCGGCCATGCCGACACCGATCGGTTGCAGCGCCCCAACCGGCCGTACGGCGCGGCACTTGCATTCGCGATCCGGGGTTTCAGGGTCGTCGCGCGCTGAAGGGCTACGGGCGTAGCGGCCGCGGTCGAAAGTTCAGAACGGCAACTGCAGCGTGTCGTCGCACGCCAGTATTTGCGCGCGGAAGGTGTCCTGGATGCGCGTCAGCGCGGCCGCGTTGTCGGCGTCGAAGCGCAGTACCAGCACCGGCGTGGTGTTGGAGGCGCGCACCAGACCCCAGCCGTCGGACCAATCCGCGCGCAGGCCGTCGATGGTGGTGATGCGTGCGCCGTCGAACTGCGCGCGTTCGCGGAAACGCGAAATGAAGGGATGGTTCTGGCCTTCCTGCATCTGGATATGCAGTTCAGGCGTCGACACGCCTTTCGGCAGTGTCGCGAAGATTTCCTCGGGCGTGCGGCCTTCCGGATCGTCGGCGAGGATTTCCAGCAGGCGCGCGGCGGCGTACACGCCGTCGTCGAAGCCGTACCAGCGCTCGCGGAAGAAGAAATGCCCGCTCATTTCGCCGGCGAGCTGCGCGCCGGTTTCCTTCATCTTGGCCTTGATCAGCGAATGCCCGGTCTTCCACATCAGGGGACTGCCGCCCGCTTTCAGGATCAAGGGCTGCAGGTGTCCGGTGCATTTGACGTCGTACAGGATCGTTGCGCCGGGATTGCGAATGAGCACGTCCTGCGCGAACAACATAAGCACGCGATCGGGATAGATGATTTCGCCATCCTTGGTCACCACCCCGAGACGGTCACCGTCGCCGTCGAACGCGAGGCCGACATCGGCGCCGGTCTTCTTGACCGTCAGGATCAGGTCGGCCAGGTTCTTGGGTTCCGAAGGATCGGGATGATGGTTCGGGAAGTTGCCGTCCACGTCGCAGTACAGCGGAACGGGTTCGCAGCCGATCGCGTGCACCACGCCGGGCGCGGTGTTGCCGGCGATGCCATTGCCGCAATCGACGACCACCTTCAGCGCGCGCCCGGTCTGGATGTCCGACGCGATGCGCTCGATGTATTCGCCGGTGATGTCGTACTGGCGCAACGATCCGTGGCCCTCTGCGATGCGGCCATCCACGATGCGTTGGTACAGGTCCTGGATCGCATCTTCGGCCAGCGTTTCGCCGCCGATCACGATCTTGAAACCGTTGTAGTCGGGCGGGTTGTGGCTGCCGGTCACCGACACGCACGAACCGGTGTTGAGCTGGTAGGCGGCGAAATAACTGACCGGCGTCGGCACCGCGCCGATGTCGACCACGTCCACGCCGGCGGAGCGCAGGCCTTCGATCAACGCGCCGGACAACATTGGCCCGGACAACCGCCCGTCGCGCCCGACCACGATTTCCGAAAGCTCCTTGTCGCGCACCGCGCTGCCGATCGCGCGCCCGAGTTGGCGCGCGACGCCTTCGGTGAGCGTCTTGCCGACCACGCCGCGGATGTCGTAGGCGCGGAAGATGCTGTGGTCGGGAATGGGATCGTCGTGCGCGGAATCTCCGGCGGTCGTCGCGGCTTCCGCTGCGGGTTCCACGGCGGGGGCGGGTTTGGGTTTCGGGGGCGCGGCGGCGATCACGTCGGCCAGCGCGGGTTCTTCCACCAGCGGTGCGCCACCGAGGCGGGCGCGCACGCGCGGACGCAGCCACAACACGCCGGAGCCGAGCAGAAGCGCCACGATCGCCAGCACCAGCGCCGCGATGAATGATTGGGTGACCGGCAGCCAGAATTCCGGCGGTGCCGAAGCGACGCGATACAGGCTGTGCGCCACCGGCACGCCGGGGTCTTCGGCCGTCGACAAACCATCATGGCCCGTGCCAGCCAATACGATGTCGCCGGACTTGTTGCTTTGCCGCAGATCCAGCCGGCCCGCGCTCACGCGCATGGAGTGCAGCACGATGCGCAGCGCCGAATCCGGAAAATCGACCGTGGCGAACGCCAACGGCTTGCCGTTCGCACCCATGATCGGGCCCGCGAAACTCATCACGTGCGACACGGGCGACTGCGCAAGGCCGACGTCGTCGTCGCTCAAGCTGGACATCAACTGCGCCGCACGCGCATAACCGAGCCGCGTCAGGCTGCCATGCAGCACTTCATTCAATTGCGCGCTGTACAGCGTGACGCTGGTGGCGTCCTTGACCTCCGCCTCGATATTTTGCACGGCCGCGGCACGCGTTTGCGCGTCGTCGTTGGCGGCGAGTTCCGCAACCAGCGCGGGTTGCTCAAGCGCCTTGACGACTTGCGCGCGCCTGTCCGCAACGATCAGCGCAATTTTTTGCGCGGCATCCTGTTTGGCCTGCACCAGATCCTGCGAGGCACTGCTTTGGCGCCACGTCAGCCAGGCCTGCCAGCCCATGAACAAGCCGAACAGCACCAACAAGGTGCCCAGCGCGAGGAACAGATCGGCCACGACGGCGGCGATGCCGCGACGCAGGCTGAAGCGTGCGCGCACGGCATGCGCCGCGGCCTGTACCTGCCGGGTGTTGGACGCCTTGCCAGTGGTCGAATCGTTGTCCATGTGGCTACACGACCCCTGTCGAGCCAAACCCGCCGGCGCCGCGCGCGCTTGCCGCGAAATCCTCGACTACGCGCCACGCGACACGTGCGACCGGCGTCACCAGCAACTGCGCGATGCGGTCACCCGGCTGGATGGTAAAGGGCTGCCTGCCGCGGTTCCAGCACGAAATCATCAGCGGTCCCTGGTAGTCGGCGTCGATCAGGCCGGTGAGGTTGCCAAGCACCAGGCCGTGCTTGTGGCCGAGGCCGGAGCGCGGCAGGATCAACGCACACCAGCCGGGATCGCCGATGTGGATCGCGAGGCCGGTCGGAATCAACACGCTGTCACCCGGCGCAAGCGTGATGGTGTTTTCGGGTGCCGCGCGCAAATCCATTGCCGCACTTCCATCGGTGGCGTAGGCGGGCAGCGGAATGGAATCGCCCAGCCGTGCGTCGAGCCGTTTCAGCTCCACCGGCACCACTTGTTGCGACGGCTTCATGCGCGCCGCCGTGCGTGGTAATGGGCGGCTATGCGCGCGACCAGCGCCTTTGCCAGCTCGGATTTCCCGGCCCGTGGCAGGGTCTCGCTGCCGTCCGTCCAGATCAACTCCAGTGCGTTGTCGTCGGTGCCGATACCGATGTTTTCATCGACACGGTTGGCGGCGAGCAGATCGAGTTTCTTGCGCACCAGTTTTTCGTGCGCGTGTTCGGCAACGTGATCGGTTTCAGCGGCGAAGCCCACCACGAACGGGCGCGGATCACGAGCCGCGACTTCGGCCAAGATGTCGGGGTTCTCGACGAGTTCCAGCACCGGCGCGCCAGCCGGGCCCTTTTTGATCTTGCGGGCGCTGTAATCGGCGACGCGCCAATCGGCCACCGCGGCGGTGGCGATGAAAATGTCGGCGCCGTCCACCGCGTGCATCACGGCGTCGCGCATCTGTCGTGCGCTGCGCACGTCCACGCGGCGGGCGACGCCGGGCGGCGTCGGCAACGCGACCGGTCCCGCGATCAGGGTCACTTCGGCACCGGCTTGCACCGCGGCTTCCGCAACGGCGAAACCCATCTTGCCCGAGCTGCGGTTGCCCAGGAAACGCACCGGGTCGATGTCTTCGTACGTGGGTCCGGCGTCGATCACGGCTTTCACGCCGGCGAGCGCGCCCTCACGCAACATGCGTGCCGCCCGGAGTCGCCAGCGCCTGCACCAGCTGCTGCGGTTCCAGCATCCGGCCCGGCCCGGATTCACCTTCCGCGAGCGGTCCGTTTGCGGGACCCAGGATCGCGACGCCGCGCGCACGCAGGGTCGCGACGTTGGCCTGCGTGGCCGGGTGCAACCACATCCGGTGGTTCATGGCCGGCGCCACCGCCAGCGGCGCGGTGGTGGCAAGGCACAACGTGGACAACAGGTCACCGGCGAAACCGTGCGCGAGTTTGGCCAGCGTGTCGGCGGAAGCCGGCGCGACCAGCACCGCATCGGCCCAGCGCGCGAGTTCCAGGTGCCCCATGCCCATTTCGGCCTCGGCGTCCCACAGCCCATTCGGCACCGGCTGGCCCGAAAGCGCCTGAAACGTGAGCGGTGTGACGAAGCGCGCGGCGTTTTCGGTCAACACCACGCGCACCTCCGCGCCCGCATCGCGCAGGCGGCGCACGACCTCGCACGCCTTGTAGGCTGCGATGCCGCCCGAAACGCCGAGCAGGACATGCCTATGTTCGCCGGGACGATGTTGCGTGGCACTCATGTCGGCATCCGCTGACAGGCAAACCGACGATTAGCTTACCCGAATCGCGCAATCGCGCTGCTGCATCTGTTGCCGCGGGGCCGGCATGCTGGAAGCCGGTTACGAGGGGCAGGACGATGAGCATCCGTGATTGGCCCGAGGGTGAACGCCCACGCGAAAAACTGCTGGCTCGCGGTGCCGCCGCGCTGACGCCGGCGGAGTTGCTGGCGATCCTGTTGGGCAGTGGCGTGCGCGGGGTCAGTGCGGTCGACATGGGACGCGATTTGCTCGCGCGTGCCGGAGGCCTGAACGCATTGCTCGTGCGTGACCTGGCCGGCGTGCCGGGGCTGGGCCCGGCCAAACGCGCGCGTCTGGCCGCGGCGCTGGAGTTGGCGCGGCGTTGCCTAGGCGAAGAGTTGGCCGGGCGCACCGCGTTGACGAGCCCGCGTGACAGCGCCGCGTTCCTGAAAGCGCAGCTCGCGCACAAACCGTACGAGGTCTTCGCCTGCCTGTTCCTCGACAATCGCCATCGCGTGCTGGCTTTTGAAGAACTGTTCCGCGGCACGCTGGACGGCGCATCGGTGCATCCGCGCGAGGTCGTGCGCGCATCGCTCAAGCACAACGCGGCGGCGGTGATCCTCGCCCACAACCACCCATCGGGTGTCGCCGAGCCTTCGGCGGCCGACCGCAACATCACCCGGCAGCTGCGCGATGCACTGCAACTGGTCGGCGTGCGGGTGCTGGATCATCTGGTGGTCGGTACGGGCGAGCCGACGTCGATGGCCGCGCGCGGATTGATTTGATCAGCAGCGGAGCCGCGCCTTGCCTGCGGTCAGTTATGCACAGCGCCGGATCACAAGCCTTTGGGGGCATCTTTTCGTGTGCTTTCATCAAAACATATATATGTCATTGAATATGAAATTTATTTTTGTCTGACTCGTGGCAAAACACCGATACTATCGTCGCTCCGCACGCAAATCATCCACGGCTGTCCACCGAGTTATCCACAACCGCCACATTTGGCCGCGATGCGCCGCTGCGTTACGATGACAGGTCGCCCCTTCCAACATTTTCCTGTCCGTGAAAGACGCCCTCCACGAGCTGCTGGAAAACGCCCTGGATCGCTTGCGTCGGGACGGCGTGCTGGAAGCGCCGGCGCCCGATTTCGTCATTGAACGCACGCGCTCGCGCGAGCACGGCGATTTCGCCTGCAACGTGGCCATGTTGCTCGCGAAGCAGGCCGGCAAAAAGCCGCGCGACCTCGCCACGGCGATCGTGGCGGCGTTGCCTGCCAACCCCCGGGTTGCGGGAGTCGAGATCGCGGGGCCCGGGTTCATCAACTTTTTCCTCTCCGACGCCGCCTGGCACGAAGAAATCCGGCGCGCCCTGCACGAAGGCGCGCATTACGGCCACGGCAAATCCGGCGCCGGCCGCGCGGTGGGCGTGGAGTTCGTCTCGGCCAACCCCACCGGCCCCCTGCACGTCGGCCATGCGCGTGCCGCCGCCATCGGCGACACCTTGTCGCGGCTGTTCTCGGCCACGGGCTGGAAGGTCTACCGCGAGTATTACTACAACGATGCAGGCGCGCAGATCCAGAATCTGGCGTTGTCGGTGCAGGCACGCGTCAAGGGCATAGAACCCGATGACCCGCGTTGGCCCGCGGATGGCTACCGCGGCGACTACATCCGCGATGTCGCCAGGGAATACATGGCCGGCGCATCGATCGATGCCGATGGCGAACGCATCACCGCGAAGCGGGATCCTGACGATCTCGACGCCGTCCGCCGCTTCTCGGTGGCGTGGTTGCGCCGCGAGCAGGACGCCGACCTGCGCGCGTTCGGTGTCGAGTTCGACGTGTATTTCCTCGAATCCTCACTGTACACCGACGCCAAGGTGCAGCAGGTGGTCGATCGCATTGGTGCCGAAGAGCACTCGTACGAAGCCGATGGCGCGCTATGGCTGCGCGCCACCGAGTTCGGGGACGACAAGGACCGCGTGATGCGGAAGTCCGATGGCACGTACACGTATTTCGTGCCGGACGTCGCCTACCACCTCTCGAAGTGGGAACGCGGTTACAAGCGCGCGATCACCGAGCTCGGCGCCGACCACCACGGCTCGCTCGCCCGCGTGCGCGCAGGGTTGCAGGCGCTCGGCATCGGCATTCCGAAGGAGTGGCCGGAATACGTGCTGCACCAGATGGTGACGGTGGTGAAGGGCGGCGAGGAAGTGAAGATCTCCAAGCGCGCCGGTTCCTACGTCACGCTGCGCGACCTGATCGACATGGCGGGCCTGGATGCCACGCGCTATTTCCTGATCGCGCGCAAGAGCGATTCGCAACTGGTGTTCGACATCGACCTCGCACGCGCGCAGACCAACGACAATCCGGTCTATTACATCCAGTACGCGCACGCGCGGGTGTGTTCGGTGCAACGGCAGATGCACGAACGCTCCATCGTGTTCGAACAGCACGACGCGCTGAAGCACCTCGACCGGCTGCAGGGCGATCACGCGCGCGAGGTGATGGTGGAAATCTCGCGTTTTCCGGAAATCGTCGAAGCCGCGGCGGAGAATCGCGAGCCACACCTGCTGGCGCAATACCTGCGTGAACTGGCCGGCGCGTTCCACGTCTGGTACAACGCCGAACAATTCCTGGTGGACGACGAGGCGCAACGCAACGCGCGCGTGGCGCTGGCGTATGCGACCCGGCAGGTGCTGGCCAACGGACTCGCTATGCTGGGCGTGTCGGCGCCGCAAACAATGTGACGATTCACGCTATCTGATGAACGGCCGAAGCGACCCGTGTGCGGGCCGCACGGGAACATGCACGAGGACTGGCAGTGGCAACTCGCAACAATCGACAAGCAGTACGCAACGGCGGCGCAGCCTTTCCGGGCTGGGCCTTGTTCCTGGCAGGCGTGGTGGTAGGCGGCATCGTGATGGCCCTCGCGTATCGCAGCATGCCCAGCCTGCGTCGCGCGGACCAGCCGCAGGCCAACCCCAACGCAGTTGCCCAGCAAGGAAGCTCGCCCGGCATCGCCGCCAGCAGCGCGGCGTCCAGCACGTCGCAATTCGACTTCTACAAGGTATTGCCCGAAAAGGAAGTCGTGATCCCGAACGCCGAACTGTCCGCGATGGCCAAGGCCGAGCAGCAAAAAGCCGCGGCAGCCAACAACGCCAGCGCGTCCACGCCGGCGGTCGCCAATGCGAACACGGGGACAGCGTCGTCGCAGGGCACTTACGTGCTGCAGGTCGGGGCGTTCCCGGATTCCGGTGCCGCCGACGCGAAGAAGGCGGAACTCGCGCTGCAGGGATTCACCGCCCACGTCCAGTCCATCACCCTCGACGGCAAGACCTGGAACCGCGTGCGGCTCGGGCCGTTCGCGACCGCCACGGAACTGCAGGCCATGCAGAAGAAGTTGCAGGCGGCAGGTTTCCAGGCCATGCCCATGAAGGAAAAATGATGGGCACGGTGCTGGTCACCGGCGCCTCGGCCGGGTTCGGCGCCGCGATCGCGGCAAAGTTCGCCGAAAACGGATGGCGGGTGATCGCCTTCGCCCGCCGCGCGGAGCGTCTTGCGCAACTCACCGAACATTTCGGCGCCGGGCGTGTGCACACTGCCGCATTCGATATTCGCGACGAGGCGGCCCTGCGCTCCGCGCTGGCGGCGTTGCCCGAAGATTTTCGCGGCATCGATGTGCTGGTCAACAACGCCGGCCTCGCGTTGGGCACCGCCAAGGCACAGGACTGCGACCTCGCGCAATGGCGGCAGATGATCGACACCAACATCACCGCGCTGGTGACACTGACGCGCCTTTTGTTGCCGAAGCTGATCGAACGTCGCGGCGCGATCGTCAACATCAGTTCCATTTCCGGCACGCATCCCTACACCGGCGGAAACGTGTACGGCGGCACCAAGGCGTTCGTCACCCAGTTTTCCGCGAACCTGCGTTGCGACCTGCACGGCACCGGCGTGCGCGTGACCAATGTCGAACCCGGCATGGCGGAAACCGAATTCACGCTGGTGCGCACCGGCGGCGACCGGGCCGCGTCCGACAAGCTGTACGCGGGCGCGCATCCGATCACTGGCCGCGACATCGCCGACACCGTGTGGTGGGTGGCCAACCTGCCCTCGCACCTCAACGTCGATCGCATCGAAGTCATGCCGGTCAGCCAGTCGCCCGCAGGCTTGCAGGTCGCGCGGGGCTAGCAACGCTGTGGGCCACTCGCGCCGGCGAATGCCCGGTAAGCCACCGCAAACCTGAAATACCCAGCGCGATTGGCTACACTGCGCCGGAGTGGAAGCCGGCCTGTCGCCGGCGGGGAATCCCGACGCGCGGTGACACCCGACAAGCCCGGCTTCTTCGAAGAGCTGAAGCGCCGCCATGTGTGGCGCGTGGCGGTGGCCTATGCCATCGTCGGCTGGCTGGTGGTGCAGGTCGCGACCCAGGTGTTCCCGGCCTTCCACATGCCGGACTGGACCGCGCAGTTCGTGGTGATCCTGGTGATGATCGGTTTCCCGATCGCGCTGGTGCTGGCGTGGGCGTTCGAGTTGACGCCGGAGGGCATCCGCCGCACCGAGCCCGCGCAGTCGCCGGACGCGCGCACGCCGCGCGACACGCATGCGATGGCGCGCAAACTCAACGCCATCATCATCGGCGTGCTGGTCCTGGCCGTGGCGCTGCTGGGTTGGCGGCTGTACATGGTGCCGCACGCATCGCCGCCGGTCGCTGCGGCTTCGGCACCCGCCGCGCCATCCGTCCCGGCCAAGTCCATCGCGGTGCTGCCGTTCCAGAATCTTTCGAGCGACAAGACCAACGACTATTTCGTCGCTGGCATGCAGGACCTGATCCTGACCAAGCTGGCCGACATCGGCGACCTCAAGGTCATCTCGCGCACCTCGACGATGCAATACGGCAGCCATCCGGAAAACCTCAAGACGGTTGGCGAGCAGCTGGACGTCGCGACCGTCCTGGAAGGCAGCGTGCAGAAGCAGGGCAACCAGGTGCTGGTCAACGTGCAGTTGATCGACGCCAACACGGACAGCCACATCTGGGCGCAGAGCTACACCCGCACGCTGGACAACGTGTTCGGCGTCGAAGGCGAAGTGGCAGGGCAGATTGCCACGGAATTGAACGCCAAGCTCTCGCCCGCGCAAAGCGCGCAACTCGCCGCAGCGCCTACCACCAACAAGGCCGCGCTCGATCTGTACCTGCGCGCGGAATTCCTGGCCAACAAGGGCTCCACCAATTACGACAGCAGCAAATTCCGCCCGGCGATCCCGCTGTACCGGCAGGCGATCGAGCAGGATCCGGGTTTTGCGCTGGCGTATGCACGACTCTCCTGGGTCGAAAGCGCGCTGGCCTGGTTCGGCGGCGGCGGCGAGGACGTGAAGCAACTGCACGCACAGGCGCGCGCCGACGCCGAGCAGGCGCTGAAACTGGCGCCGGATGCGTCCGCGACGCAACTCGCGCTCGGCTTCAGCGATTACTACGGACGTGGCGACTATGCCGGTGCGCTGAAGGCTTTCGCGGCGGCGCTGGCCCTGAAGCCCAACGATGCCGACGCGCTGGCGGCACAGGGTTACGTGCAGCGGCGCCAGGGCCGCTTCGACGATTCGATCGCATCCCTGCAAAAAGCGTTTGCGCTCGATCCGCGCAATTCCGAACTGGCCTACGAGGTGGGAGCGACCTGCATGCAGGACAGTCGTTTCCCCGAAGCGCAGGACTGGTTCCAGCGCGCGCTGGCGATCGACCCGGACAACCGCAACGCCAAGACCTATTACGCCTATGCCATCGCCTACAGCACCGGCGATATCCCGCGCGCACTGGACGCCATGCAGGGCGACGACCCGTTCCTGAAACTGCAACGGGTACTCTTGCTGATGTACCAACGCAACTTCGGCGAAGCCCTCGCGTTGCTCGGAAGCGTTCCGGACACGCCGGACAACTTCCCCCCTGCCCTCAATGGCCCCAAGGTCGAGCAGCAGGCCAGCCTGTACCGGCTGATGGGCGACGAAGCCCGTGCGCGGCCACTGTTCGCGCAGTCGCTGCCCGTGCTGCGTGCGCAGATCAAGATGCTGCAGGGCATCGGTTTGGCGACGCAATGGGACCAGATCGGTTATGCGGAGATCGGCTCGGGCCAGACCGCGGCGGGGCTGGACGCCCTGGCCAAATCGCTGGAGATCCTTGCCGACAATCCGGATCAGGTTTACGGACCAGGGCTCATGCTGACGGCCGCACAGTACTATGCCCAAGCGCGCCGCCCCGACCTCGCCGTACCGATGCTGGCCAAGGCCCTGGCCGCTCCGGGCATCGGAACCCTTTACTCGCCCGTGCTGCTGTGGCTCGACCCGATGCTGGATCCGATCCGCCACGATCCGGGTTTCGAGGCGCTGCTGAATCAGTATGCGAAGTACAAACCGGCGGTCACCTACGACACGGCACCTGCGGCAAGCGCTTCCACCGCCGCCGCGCGCTGAGCCCGCTCAGCTTTCGCGCAGGTAGGTGTAGCCGGTAAGACCCGTTTCCAGCGCGGTTTCGAGATGTCGCGCGGCATCTCCTTGCAGGCCCGCGGTAGCGAGCTTTTCGCGATACGCGGCCCGCAGGTCGTCGGGTTGGTAGCCAACGTAGTCGAGCAGCATGTCGGCTGAATCGCCGCGGCGTGCGCCGTCCAGTGTGAAGCCGTCGCCGTCGATCCGCACGTTCACCGCGTCGGTATCGCCAAACAAGTTGTGGATGTCGCCCAAGGTTTCCTGGTACGCGCCGACCAGGAAGATGCCGAGCCGGTACGCTTCGCCGGGGCGCAATTCATGCAGCGGCAGGCTGACATCGAGGTCGCCCGACTCCACGTACGTGTCGACGCGCCCGTCGGAATCGCAGGTCAGGTCGGCCAGCGTGCCGCGCCGGGTCGGTTCCTCGTCCAGGCGGGTCAGCGGCATGATCGGGAAGATCTGGCCGATGGCCCATACATCGGGGATCGATTCGAATACCGAGAAGTTGCAAAAATATTTGTCGACCAGTTTCACGTCGAGCGCGTCGATGATTTCGCGGTGCGAACGCTCGTCGGGTTTCAGGTGCTGGCGTACGCCCAGCGCGATCGCGTGGAAAAGCGCATCGAGCTTCGCACGCTGGGCCAGGTTCAGCACGCCTTGCGCGTACAAAAGCTGGCCTTCGTTCAAATACTGCTGCGCGTCCTGCCAAACCTCGCGTACCGGGCGTTTGCCGAGCGCCGCCAGCGTATTGCGCAGCGAGCGGAGCACCGGCGCCTCGTCCGGTGTGGCCGCCGGCACCACGCCATCCGGTGCGGCTTCGACTTCGCTGACGTTGACCACCAGCACCGCGTGGTGCGCGGTCATCGCGCGGCCGGATTCGGTGAGCACGTGCGGCGGATCGATGTGCCATTCCGCGCACGCCGCCGCGAGCGGCGCGATCACGGCGTTCGCGTACTGGTCGAGGTCGTAATTGATCGAGCATTCGCCGCGCGAACGCGTGCCCTCGTAATCGACGCCGAGTCCGCCGCCGACATCGACGTGATCGAGCGGCAGGCCGGCCGCGCGCAATTCCGCGAAGTGGCGCACTGCCTCACGCATGCCGGCCGCGATGTCGCGCAGGTTGGAAATCTGCGAGCCCATGTGGAAATGCAGCAGGCGCATCGTGTGCGTCAGGTCCGCGTCACGCAAACGCTCGACCAGCGCCAGGAGTTGCGTCGGCGTCAGCCCGAATTTGCTCTTGTCGCCGCCGGTGTTCTGCCACTTGCCGGCACCGATGGATGCCAGCCGCACGCGCACGCCGAGTTTCGGTTCCACGCCCAGCGCCTTCGATTCCCCGATCACGTGTTCCAGCTCGGACGGTTTTTCGATCACGATCACCACGTCGATGCCGAGCTTGCGGCCGATCAGCGCGATGCGGATGTACTCGGCATCCTTGTAGCCATTGCAGACGACCAGCGATCCCGGCTGAGCCAACCCCAACACCGCCAGCAACTCCGGCTTGGAACCGGCTTCCAGGCCGAATCCCGTGCCCGCCGCGCGCGGCGACTGCGGGCCTTGCGCGAGCGTGCCCGCGACCGCGCGCTGCTGGTTGACCTTGACCGGATACAGCGCCGTGTAGCCACCGGCGTAGTCGTGCGCGCGCATCGCGCCCGCGAACGCTTCGCGCAGGCGCGCGCGGCGGTCCAGCAGGATGTCGGGAAAACGCAGCAGCAGCGGCAGGCGCAGGCCGAGTTCGCGCGTGCGCGCGATGGCATCATCCAGGGCAATCGCCGGGCCTTCCGGGCCGCGCGGACGCATCACGGCGCGGCCGTCGGTGCCGATGTCGACGTAGCCGTCGCTCCAATGCGCAACGGAATACGCGAAACGGGCGGCATCGATGTTCCAGGCGTTCGTCATCGTGGGTCTCCGGATAACGAGGGGCGGAACGTCGCAGCGGCGGGCCTTGACGCGAAGGAGTGATCGATCGGAAGCCACCATCGCCGCGGGATCGATTGCCGCCATTGTAACGCGTGGCCCCGGTCCGGCCGTTACAATTTACGGTTCTCCAACAGGATTCCCAGGCATGCCGTCCAACTGGTTCACCGAA
The DNA here is from genome assembly GCA_035249465.1 of Rhodanobacteraceae bacterium. Classification (GTDB taxonomy): domain Bacteria; phylum Pseudomonadota; class Gammaproteobacteria; order Xanthomonadales; family Rhodanobacteraceae; genus 66-474. Next base: position 18,013 of record DATFGL010000028.1, read on the forward strand.
AAGCACGAAGCGTCCGGCTCGTCCATCGGCTATCGCGTGGACGACAAGCTCGCCGAGGCCTCGACGCCGTTCCAGCACATCGAGATTTACCGTACCACGGATTGGGGCAACCTGATGGTGATCGATGGTTGCGTGATGCTCACCTCGCGCGACAACTTCCTGTACCACGAGATGATGACCCATCCCGCGCTGTACACACACGCGGCGCCGCGCAACGTGGTGATCATCGGCGGCGGCGATTGCGGCACCTTGCGCGAGGTGTTGCGCCACCCGGACGTCGAATCGGTGGTGCAGATCGACATCGACGAACAGGTGACCCGGCTGGCCGAAAAGTATTTTCCGGAACTGTGCGAATCGAACGCCGATCCGCGCGCGAAACTGCTGTTCGATGACGGCATCAAGTACATGGCCGATGCCGCGCCCGATTCGCTGGACGTGGTGTTCGTCGATTCCACCGACCCGGTCGGTCCGGCCGAAGGCCTGTTCAACGCGAAGTTCTATGCGAGCTGTTTCCGCGCGCTGCGCGAGGGCGGCATCCTGGTGCAGCAATCGGAATCGCCGCTGGTGCTGCTGGATCTCATCCAGTCGATGCACAACGCGATGCGCGAAGTCGGATTCTCGACCACTCGCACGCTGCCCTTCCCGCAACCGTGCTATCCGACCGGCTGGTGGAGTTGCACGCTGGCGCGCAAGGGCGGTGGGCTCGACGCGTTCCGCGAACAGGATGCGGCCGCCAAACCTTTCGCAACGCGCTATTACAACGCCGACATGCACCGCGCCGCGCTGGCGCAACCCGAGTTCATGCGCAGCGCATTGCACACCTGAGCGCGCAGCCGGCCAGTATGCATTCATCCGTCCGTGTTTAGCTTCACCAAATCCACCCATCGGTATTCATCATGCGCCCTGTCGTGACCCCCGCCGTCCTTGCCGCGTTGCTTGCCGCCGGCAGCATGCCGGCCGCCGCGCAACTCACCGCACCGGCCTCCGCGACGAGCAGCCCTGCCATCGCCAGCACGGCGGGACCGGCCCCGAAATTGTCGGCCGCCGACCAGAAGCGCGTCGAGGCGATCCAGCAGTACCAGCACGACCTGGTCAGCGTGGTCGCACTGCGCGCCGATCCGGACTATCTGCTGGGTGCCGCGATCCTCGCGCGGCCGTTCAAGAACCAGACGCCGGGGCTGGATTTCGATTCCCTGAGCCAGCGTGCCGCCACCGCGCCGAACGCCGGTCCGGCCGCCGAGTGGGTGCGCATGGACCTGTGCGGGAGCAAGGACGATTGCCCCAACGCGAAGGCCTTCGAATTTCTCAAGAAGAACGCCGCCGACAACGCAGCGGTGTGGATCGTGGCAATGGACATGGCTGCCGAAAAGAAGGACGCCAGGGCCGAGCAAGCCGCGTTGGAAAAAGCCGCCGCTGCCCAGACCTACGACGACTATTACGGCAAGGCGTTGGCCGGCGTCGCCAAGGCGACCGAAGTCCTGCCACCGCTGGCCGACACTACCCAGGGCGCGCACGACGGCCAGCCGGACAGCGGTGATGGCGTGCGAGTGCTGGTCGCGGCCAGCGCAACCCAGAACCATCTTCGACCGAACCTCGGGCCGGTGGTGGACGCGTGCGACAAGGATGCGGTGGCCAAGCACCAGGGCACGCGGCAGGCATGCCTGAAGCTCGCGCACACGCTGACGTGGGGTTCGAGCCCAATCGCGCGTGCGGTGGGCCTGCACATCCAGGGTGACCTGGAGCCTGCGAAGAAAGCGGAGAACGACCAGGCCGCCCGGAACGTCGCCTGGCAGGTGCACGAGTATTCCGGCCTGCTGCAGCGTGCGCTTGCCGATCCGGCGCTCGCTTCGCAGTGGCTCGCGGCGGCACGCAACGGCGGCACCGAGCTGAGCCTGATGCTGGCGACGCTGCGGGCCAACAATATCCCGACCGATGCACCCGCCGATGCGGCGCCGGCATCGGCCGGTTCCAGCGGGCAGTAAGCGGGATCCGACATGCGTGAATTGCTGTTGTTGCGGCACGCCGAGGCCATGAATGCGGGCCCGGACGGACGTGACGTGGAACGCCCACTCAGCGTGCACGGCCAGGCGCAGGCGCGCGCGGTCGGTACCTGGCTGGCCGAACAAGGTGCCGAACCGGATGCGGTGTTGTGTTCGCCGGCGCGGCGCGCGCAGATGACCGCGGATGCCGTGTGCGTGGCACTGCGCACCCGCACGCCGCGGTTCCTGCCCGGGATTTACCAGGCCACGCCGGGCGAATTGTTGTCGCTGGTGGAAAGCCACGCGCCGGATGCGCGCCAGGTGTTGCTGGTCGGGCACAATCCGGGCACGGAACAACTGCTGGCTTTGTTGACCGAAGGCCGTTCGGCCGGTGCGCGCGGCATGTCGCCCGCCGCGCTTGCATGGATCGAGTTGGCCGACGATACGCTGGAACCGGGACACGGGCGCTTGCGCGCCCTGTGGTCGCCCTAGCTTGAAGACGCTGGCGCTGGCCTTGCTGCTGCTGTCCGCGTTCGGCATCGCGCACGCCGCTGAAACCACCACGCGAACCTGGACCATCGATCCCGCGCGATCGCAGGTCCAGTTTGTCGTGCGAAAGTTCTGGTTCGCGCACGTGCGCGGCACGTTCCCGGCGCTGTCCGGCACGCTGTACCGCATCGACACCCACATCGGCGCCGATCTCGGCCGGGTCGATGCCGACCTCACGGTCGCTGGCCTGTGGATGGACGACGCCGGCGATCGCGCGCGTGCGCTCGGTGCCGGGTTCTTCGACGCGGCGCAATTCCCCGCCATCCACTTCGATTCCGACTCGTTCCCCATGAGCGAACTGGTGGCCGGAGGTACGTTGCGCGGAATGCTGAGCCTGCATGGCGAGCGCCTTCCCGTGACGTTGACGCTGCAGCCGTCGGATTGCCCGCGGCAGCCCCTGCAATGCGTGATCCGGGTGCGCGGCACGATTTCCCGTTCCGCCTTCGGCATGCGCGGCTGGCGCGGCGTGTTGTCGGACAGGGTGGAACTGGATCTCAGGATCGTTTTGCGTTCGTCCACGAACGCCATTTCGCCTGACTTGAGGCCGGACGCTGCATAGCGTTCACGGGCCCTGGCATTACCCCGGCCATCAAAGCCGCCATCCATGGCCAGGAGCTTCCTGGCCTGATTTCCCGCAACAGCCGCCATGTACGGCTCTTTCAGACACACGACGCCCCCGTATGATGCGCGGGTGATGCGAAAGAGCGTTCGCGCAAAATTGGGTTGGTGCGTCTGCGCCCTCGCATTGGGGCTGGCGGGATGCGCACCGCTGTCGACGAAGCGCATCCAGCGCGCGGACCAGATCATCTCGATGTCCGCCGACAGCCGCAGCGATTGCGACCGGCCCGACCGTTGCGCCGAAGCCTCGCCGTTCATGGCGCAGGCCGACAACGCGATCGCGGCCTCGAAGCCGGACGCGCCGCGCAACACCGTGACTCTGCTGAACATCGGCCAGAACGCGCTGGCGGCGCGCATCAACCTGATCCGGGCCGCGCAGAAGTCCATCGACATCCAGACCTACATATGGTCGAAGGACGATGCCGGCATGCTGGTGCTGGACGAACTGGTGAAAGCCGCGCGGCGCGGGGTCAAGGTGCGCATCCTGGCCGACCAGCTGGGTTCGTTGAACGATCCGCAACTGCTGTCGCGGCTGGCGCGCGCCAGCGACAACCTGCACATCAAGCTGTACAACCCGACGTTCGATAGCGCCCGCAACAATTACATCGAATACGCCGCCAGCGTGTTGTGCTGTTTCCGCAAGTTCAACCAGCGCATGCACAACAAGCTGTTCCTGGTGGACGGCAAGGTCGGCATCGTGGGTGGCCGAAACTACGCCAACGATTACTTCGACTGGGATTCGCAAATGGATTTTCTCGACCGCGACGTGATCGTGTCCGGGATTGCCGGACGCCAGATGGAACGCGGCTTCGAGCTCTTCTGGCACAACAACCGCGCGGTACCGCTGACGCACCTGAAGGACGTCAACGCCGACATCCTGGCGCACCCGTTCGACGTCGAACCCTGGGCGCAGCCGCGCTTCGCCGATCCGCAGCGCGTGACCGCGACCCGCAGCGAAGCGGAAGATCCCGGGTGGCTCGCGGATAACCTGCTCGACCACAGCCTGAATGTGGGGCTGGTGGATTACTTCTACGACCTCCCGTCCAAGGACGAGGCGGTGCACGGCCCGGATTCACGCGAGCTGACGCGCGACTTGATGAAGATGATTTCGGATGCGCACGAGCAGATCGTGCTGCAGACGCCGTACCTGGTGTTGACGCGCCGCGCGGGCACGATCTTCAAGGCGCTGCAGGGGAAAAAGCCGCCGGTGCAGGTGATCGTGTCCACCAATTCGCTGGCCTCCACCGACGCGCTGCCGGTGTACGCGCTGTCGTACAAACACCACAAGAAGTTCCTGGTGGATTACGGCTTCCAGATCCATGAATTGATGCCGCACCCGGCCGATGCCGGCGAGATGCTCGGTGACTACAACCGCTTGTCCGGTCTCGGGTCGGAGAAATCTTCCGCGCACCATGGCGGCCGCGCGCCGATCGAGCCCGGCAGCCAGGGCCCGCGGATAAGCCTGCACGCGAAATCGCTGGTGGTCGATGGCCGCATCGCCATGGTCGGTTCGCACAACTTCGACCCGCGCTCCAGCCACTACAACACCGAGGACGGCGTGATCATCGACGATCCGGCGTTTGCCGGGCAGGTACGCGCGGCGATCTTGCGCGATGCCGCGCCGCGCAATGCGTGGCTGGTCGCACCGCGCCGCCCCATTCCCATCATAGGCGACGTCAGCCAGGCCATCGGTGATGTTTCGCGCAGCCTGCCGATCTTCGACATCTGGCCGTTCGGCTACGCCACCGATTACCAGTTGAAGCCCGGTTGCCAGCCGGTTCCGGCCACCGATCCGGACTTCCTGGAGTGCTGGAAGCCGGTGGGGGACTTCCCCGAGGTCAACCTGTCGCTCACCGCCATCATCACACGCTTCATCACCGCGTTCGGGGCGGGCATGCAGGGGATTTTGTAGTTGGGTCATCCATGATCGCCGCGCCACACGGTCACATGTTTGAGGCGCTACCGGGTCACCTGGACACCAGAAGGCCAAAGCCGCCGTCCATGGCTGAGGGCTCCGTGGCCTGACTTTTCACTCGAAGCGCGAGTCTTTGGCCGCCGCCTGCAGGTGCGATTGACGCGGTTGAAGCCGCTCGGTAGTCTGCCGAATTCAGCCGCCCGTGCGAGGATTCAGCCATGCCGATGGACATCAACATCCAGTTGAGTGACGACGACCTGCAGTTCTTCGTCAAGGGCATGCATGACGTGCAAGCCAGCGTCAAGGACGAGGATGCCGATACGATCATCGCGGCGGCGCAGAAACTGCTGGACGAAACGCGGGGTGCTTCCGCACCGCCGTTCATCTCCGAGCGCATCGGCAGCGTGGAGTCGCTGATCGCGATGTCCCGCGACGTGGGCTTCAACCTGCCCGAGGACGATCGCAGGCGGGTACTCGCCGCGTTGGCGTACCTGGCCGATCCCAACGACGCCATTCCCGACAGCGTGCCGGTGCTGGGCTTCCTCGACGATGCCATCATGATCGAGTTGTGCCGCCGGGATCTGCGTTTCGAAATCGAGGCCTACGACGACTTCGTCGCGTGGCGTGCGGAAGAAGCCCGTTCGCGCGGGCTGGATCCGGAAAAACTGATGGTGCAGCGCGCCGACTGGGCGGATGCGCAAGCCGCCGAGGCGATCGCGCTGATGCAGCGCCGCCGCCATGACTCCTATTCCAGCGGTGCGTGGCGGCCGACGTTGTTCAAGGTGAGTTGAGCGCGAACATCTGCAGGTTGGGCTGACGCCGGCTTTATCGGCTGAAGCCCAACACTTTCGACACGATCACGTTGGGTTTCACTGCATTCAGCCCAACCTACCGCTCCATGATGGCCACCACGCCCATCCCGCCCGCGGTGCAGATCGAAATCAGCCCGCGGCCGGAACCCTTCTGCGCGAGCAGCTTGGCCAGCGTCGCCGCGATGCGCGCGCCGGTGGCGGCGAACGGGTGCCCCGTCGCGAGGCTCGATCCGCTGACGTTGATCTTCGCCGGATCGATGGAACCCAGTGGCGCGTCCAGTCCCAGCCGGTTGCGGCAGTAATCCGGCGACTCCCACGCGCGCAACTGGCACAACACCTGCGCGGCAAAGGCTTCGTGGATTTCGTAGAAATCGAAATCCTGCAATTTGAGTCCGGCGCGTTGCAGCATGCGCGGCACCGCGATGGTGGGTGCCATCAACAACCCTTCGCCGTGCACGTAATCGACGCCGGCGACTTCCGCGAAGGTGAGGTACGCCAGCACCGGCAGCTTGTGCGCGGCGGCCCAATCCTCGCTGGCCAGCAGCACCGCCGCCGCGCCGTCCGACAGCGCGGAGGAATTGCCGGCCGTGAGCGTGCCCTTGCCGGAGGTGCGATCGAACGCGGGTTTCAGTGCGGCGAGTTTTTCCAGCGTGGTATCGGCACGCAGCAGGTTGTCGCGTGCGACCCCACGGAACGGTACCACCAGGTCCTCGAAGAAGCCGGCGTCGTAGGCGGCGGCGAGCTTGCGATGGCTTTCCAGCGCCCACTGATCCTGCTCGGCACGCCCGATCTTCCATTCGCGCGCCATTTTTTCGCAGTGCTGGCCCATCGACAGGCCCGTGCGCGGCTCCGCCACGCCCGGCACTTGCGGCTTCAGTTCGCGCAGGCGAAATCCGCGGGTCGCGGCGCGCAGCTTTTGTCCGAATGTTTTTGCGCGATTCAAATCCAGCAGGCGTTGTTGCAGGCGGTTGGAATACGTCAGCGGAACCTGGCTGGTCGTGTCCGAACCGCCGCCGATGCCGGCCTCGATCTGGCCGGTCGCGATCTTCTGCGCAAGGAGGATCGCGTTGTCCAGGGAAGTACCGCAGGCGCGCGCCGTGGTGATGCCGGGCGTGGTCATCGCGAGCCCGGACGATTGCAGCGCTTCGCGCGCAAGATTCCAGTCGGCGGGATGCTTCATCACCGCGCCGAACGCGACTTCGCCCAGTTCCATGCCGTGCAGCCCGAACTTCTCGACAAGCGCGCCCAGCACTTCCACCGACATGCCGAAGTTGCCGAGGTCGGCATACGCCGTGTCGCGCTTGCAGAACGGAATGCGCACGCCGCCCAGCACGGCGACGCGGCGGGTTTGTGGAATCATGATCCCGGCTCCCATGCGATTTCCTTCATTGTAGGAGCGCGTAGTTTGTAGGGCGGGAGTAGTGCAGCGTATCCCGCCTGCCGGAACGAACCCGACGGCGGGTTGGCACCCGCCCTACGCGAACTCGATAAACCCGCGCTACACGAAATGGATGAACCCGCGCCGCAGCATCTTGTATGGCTCTTCTTCCATCCCGAGCGACACATAGGTTTGCTGCGCCCGTTCGTTGTCGCGCTCGACGTAGAGCCTCAACCCCACCGCACCCGCCGCACGCGCGCGGTGTTCGACATCGGCGTACAGCGCGCGGAATACCCCGGCGCGGCGTGCAGCTTTCGTCACGTACACACTCTGGAACCACCACCAGTCGCCATTGCGCCAGTCGCTCCATTCGAAGGTGATGAGCAGGCAGCCGGCAGGATTGCCGTCCAGCTCGGCGATCAGGTAGAACCCGCGCCGCGGATCGTCGAACACCGCCCGCGTTCCGTGCGTCAAAACGTCGCGATCGAGCGTCTTGTGCTCGGTCTCCAACGCCATCGCGGCATTGCACTCCACCAGGAACGCAATGTCGGCAACCTCCGCGGCCCGGATGACAATCGGCATGCACATCACTCCTTGTCTTTTTGCTGCCCGCGCCGTTTGCGCGAACTGCCGAGTTTGCGTGTCAGGGTATTGCGGCCGAGGCCCAACGCCTTGGCCGCTTTTTGACGATGCCCGTCGTGCACCGCGAGCGCAGCATCCAACAACACGCGATCGAAACGTTCGCGCGCCAGAGCGTGCAGGTTTTCTGCGCCGCCGGCGAGTTCCGCGTCAGCCCAGGTCCGCAGCACCGATTCCCATGGTAGCGCTCCGTGTACGGCCTGCATGCGCGTCGCGCCGGCATCGTCCAGATCCTCACGGCGAATGGTCGTACCCGGTGCGATCACGGCCAGCCGCCGGCACAGGTTTTCCAGTTGCCGGACGTTGCCGGGGAAATCGCGTTGCGCCAGCGCGTGCAGCGCGAGCTGGGTAAAACGTTTTTCAGGCAACCCCAGGTCGTTCACCGCGTCGGCGAGAAATTGCCTTGCCAGCAGAGCAATGTCCGCGCGCCGTTCGCGCAGGGCCGGCAGGTGGATGCGCAACACGTCGAGCCGGTGCATCAGGTCGGCGCGGAATTCGCCGCGCACGACCTTCGCGTCGAGATCCTGGTGTGTCGCCGCCAGTACGCGCACGTCGCTGCGGATCAGCTCGCGTCCGCCCACGCGATAGAACTCGCCGCCCGCCAGTACCCGCAGCAGGCGCGTCTGCAAAGCCAGCGGCATGTCGCCGATTTCATCGAGGAACAACGTGCCTCCTTCGGCCTGCTCGAAGCGGCCCGCGCTGCGCCGTTGCGCACCGGTGAAGGCGCCGGCTTCGTGGCCGAACAATTCCGACTCCAGCAGCTCAGCGGGAATCGCCGCGGTGTTGAGCGCGACGAACGGCCGCGCGTGCCGCGCGCTTTCTTCGTGCAGTGCGCGCGCGACCAGCTCCTTGCCGGTGCCGGTTTCGCCCGTGATCAACACGTTCAGATCGCTGGCCGCGACACGTCCGATCAGGCGGAACACTTCGCGCATTGGCGGACTTTCACCAAGCAATGCGTGATGCGGGACTGCCGTGCGCGATGGCTGCCCGGCCTGCACCGATTCGCCGACCGCACGTTGCGCAGAGGCCACCGCGTGCGCGAGATCGAACGGTTTCGCCAGATAATCCGCCGCGCCTTCGCGGTAGGCGGCCGCGGTGGTCGCGACGTCGGTGAAGGCGCTCATCACGATCACCGGCAGGTTCGGATGCGCGGACTTCGCTTCGCGCAACAAGGCGAGGCCGTCGTCGCCGGGCAATCGCACGTCGCTGACCAGCAGGTCCGGGACCGCCCGCCGCAATGCGCGTCGTGCGGCTTCGGCATCGGCGAACTCGGTGACCGCGTTGCCCGCATCGCGCAGGGCCGTCGCCAGCACGAAGCGCACGGCGCGGTCGTCATCGACGATGTAGATGTCACTCATGCGTGTTCTCCCGGGCGCGGATGGCGGGGCAGCAGCATCACGAAACAAGATCCCGTCTGTCGCCGCTGCAGGGTCAACTCGCCGCCGTGTTCGCGTGCGATTTCGCGTGCAAGGGCAAGGCCCAGGCCCGTTCCATCCGCGCGACCCGACACCATCGGCTCGAACAACGTCGTTGCGATCGAGTCGGGTACGCCATCGCCGTCGTCTTCGATTTCGATGCGCAACGTCGGCACGCGCTGTCCGTGCGCGTTGCGCCATCCGGCTTCGGCGCGGCTGCGCAGGACGATTCGCCCCGCGTTGGCTTCCACCGCATTGCGCACCAGGTTCAGGGTCGCTTGCAGCAGGCGATCGGGGTCGCCGTGCCAGGCGGGCAGGCTGGGGTCGTAGTCGCGTACCAGGGTGACGTCGCCGCGTTCGGCCCGCAGCAATTCCGCGGCCCGTTCCAGCATTGCGTGCACGTTGACGGCGCGCGTTGCCATGGCGTGGCGTGCGCCCAGCAGGCGTTCGGCCAAGGTTGCCAGCCGCGCCGATTCGTCGCGGATCAGTCGTGCGAGCTCGCGCTGCCGGGAGTCGTCCGCGCGTTGTTCCAGCAATTGCGCCGCGCCGGAAATCGCCGCCAATGGGTTGCGGATTTCATGCGCGAACCCGCGCAACGACTCGGACACGCGCGTTGTTCCGCTGGTCGTTCGGGCCGGGCGGGTTTCGACCCAGATGCCGCCAGTGGACGGCGTGAAGCTGAAGTCGAGTCGCGCCTCGTTTCCCGGCGCTGTGCAAATCGCAACGACGGCCAGGTCGAGCGCGCCGTGTTCCGCCCGCGACCGCAGCGCGAACGCGTGCAGTCTCTCCCCGTCCGGCTTCAGCGCTTCCAGCGTTTGCCCGAGAAGGCGCGACAACCCATAGCCGGTATGCTCGATGAAGGCCGGGTTCGCGTAGCTTACGCGCCCGTCAACATCCAGCCGGGCCACGCCGGTGGCAAGTTGATCGAGCGATCTCGTTTCCAGCTTGGTGCGCGTCATTGCACCAATTTAGTGCGTGCGATCCGCACCGGCAAGGTCAACGTGCGACGCGGAACGTGAGGTTGTAGCGAAGTGTGCCAGTCAACGGATGCTCTCCGTCCTTGACCGGCAGCACGCCGTGATAACGCATCCGCGAGGGGCCGCCCCACACCACGACATCGCCATGCACGAGCGGTACACGCCGTTGCGGATCCGTTCGTGCAAGGCCGCCGAACAGGAATACCGCCGGCAACCCGAGCGACACCGACACGATCGGCGAGTGGCGGTCGCGTTCGTCCTGGTCCTGATGCAACGTAAGCCGCGCGCCGATTTCGTAGCGATTGATCAGGCACACGTCCGGCGCGTAAGCATCGAATCCGGCTTCGCGCGCGGCCTCGCGCGCAAGCTTGGCGAACAGCGCTGGCATGACTGGCCACGGCTTGCCGGTTTTCGGGTCGGTCGACGTGTAGCGGTAGCCGCGCCGGTCGCTGAACCAGCCCACTGCGCCGCAGTTGGTCATCGCCACCGACATCGTCTTGCCGCCGGGTGTTACCAGATGTCGGAATGGCGAAGTCGTCGCGATGCCACTGATCTCTGCCAGCAACCGTTCCACAACATCCCGTGCAAACCCGCGCAGCACCCAAGCGCCTGGCGAGAGTTCCTCGCATCTGCGAGCGAGCGATGACTGATCGAACATTGGCAAAGTGCTAGCATGCATGAGCGGATGGGGACTGCGCGCAATGAGTGGCGCTCGAATGGCTGCTTCCTTGAAACGGCAGCGCTTCGTCGACCGGTGTGAATTTTATTCCAGGGCGCTCAAGGCTGGATCATGTTCAACGACATGCGACCCGGGCTGGGATGTACCACAACGGGGGAATATCCGTGTTCACTCCGAATCATCGAGGGATGATCATGCGCAGACCTGTGCCTATGGCGTTAATCCTCGTTGCATCGATGCTGCAAGGGTGCAGCGGGTCGCCGGCGAAGGCGGATTCTGCATTGTCTTCCCTGCTATTGTTCGGGTCCGACGGCCAGCCTCGTTTTACCCTCGACTTGGCGTGTGCGGGCCTGGAATCCACCAGCGATGTGCAATGCTTGACCGTGAGCAACACATTTTCCACATGGAGTCTTGGTCGGCACATCAAGCTTCGCATTGTCAACCAGGACGATCCGGCATTTCAGGCGGGAGCGATCAAGGCGCGCCTGCAATCGATTCCGTCAACGGTGCCCTACCTGGTTACGGTTCGCATCGAGCCACAGGTCGAGCCGAGCTTCCGGGAAGCCGGGAATGGGGTTCCCATGGCCGGTGGCGGCGGGCACTCCGGCTCGGTTGGTTATCGTGCCTGGATTCAGGTTTTTTCGACCGCGACAGGCGCCTTGATTCAGAAACAGGCGCTGCGTCATCAGCAAACGATGCCGGACCACGCCAACGTTACGCCCGTGTTCAAGACGGAAGTTGACAGGGTGATCCGTTCCATCGATTCGGCCTACCCCGGTTGATCGGGTTGGGCTACTTATTAGAACAATATTTGCCAGTAACCCACATCGATCCAGTGGCCGAACTTGAAGCCGTTCTCGCGAAAATGCGCGACCTTCGTGAAGCCGAGTTTTTCGTGAAGGGCCGCGCTGGCAACATTTGGAAGTGCAGCGCCACCGATCACGCAATGGATGTTTTGCGCGCGCAGGTCGTCGAGCAGGCTTTGGTACAACGCGGAACCGAATCCACGTCCGACTTGCGTGGGAGAGAGATAGATCGAACTTTCCACTGTGAACCGGTAACCGCTGCGCGATTTCCACGGCGACGCGTACGCATAACCCGCGATCGCGCCATCATGTTCGAGGACCAGCCATGGCAACTTTTCGAGCACGGCGTCCATGCGCGATTGCATGTCGGCTGCTGCGACCGGCTGTTCCTCGAACGTCACGATCGTGTTGGTGACGTAGTGGTTGTAGATCGCGCAAATGGAGGACGCGTCGGCAGTTGCTGCGGCCCGGATCATGGCGAATCTTCGTTCACTCCGCGCGCACTCTCTCCCGTAACGAAAGAGTGCACGAACAGGTGTTTTGCCAAGCCGACTCTTGATCTCGTCATTCCGGCATTCGTCGGAATGACGAAAGGAGCATTCCTGCAAGCCACCGCTCAGATCGAGTAGTACATCTGATACTCGAGCGGATGCGTGGAGGCGCGATACGCGGTCACTTCCTTCATCTTCAGCGCTATGTAGGCGTCGATGAAGTCGTCGCTCATCACGCCGCCGGCCTTCAGGAAGTCGCGGTCGCGGTCCAGCGCCTCCAGCGCGGTATCCAGGGACGCGCACACCTGCGGGATGTTGCGTTCTTCTTCAGGCGGCAGGTCGTACAGGTCCTTGTCCATCGGCGCGCCGGGGTCGGTCTTGCTGAGGATCCCGTCGAGGCCGGCCATCATCAGCGCGGTGAAGGTGAGGTAGCCTGAGTTCATCGGATCCGGGAAGCGCACCTCGATGCGACGGCCCTTCGGGTTGGACACGTACGGAATGCGGCACGACGCCGAGCGGTTGCGCGCGGAATAGGCGAGCATCACCGGCGCCTCGAAACCCGGCACAAGCCGCTTGTACGAATTGGTCGTCGAGTTGGAAAACGCATTGATCGCGCGCGCATGCTTGAAGATGCCGCCGATGTACCACAGCGCGAGCTGTGACAACCCACCGTACAGCTCGCCCGCGAACAGGTTCTTGCCGTCCTTCGACAGCGACTGGTGCACGTGCATGCCGGAACCGTTGTCGCCGACCACCGGCTTTGCCATGAACGTGACAGTCTTGGCCGCGGCGTGCGCGACGTTGCGGATCACGTACTTCATGGTCTGCAGATCATCGGCCTTGTGCAGCAGCGTGTTGAACTTCACGCCGATTTCGCACTGGCCGGCGTTGGCGACTTCGTGGTGATGTACCTCGACGGTCTGGCCCAGCGATTCCAGCACCTTGCACATGTCCGCGCGCAGGTCGTGCAGCGAATCGACCGGCGGCACCGGGAAATAGCCGCCCTTCACGCCCGGACGATGGCCGTGGTTGCCTTCCTCGTACTTGTTGCGCGAGGCCCATGCGGCTTCTTCCGATTCGATTTCGTAGAACACGCGGCCCATGTCGTTCTGCCAGCGCACCGAGTCGAAGATGAAGAACTCGGGTTCCGGTCCGAAGAACGCGGTGTCGGCAACGCCGGTGGATTTGAGGAACGCTTCCGCACGGCGCGCGATCGAGCGCGGGTCGCGCGAATACGCCTGCATGGTGGACGGTTCCAGCACGTCGCACACGATGTTCAACTGCTTGTTGGCCGCGAACGGATCGATGAATGCCGTTGCGGGATCGGGCATCAGCACCATGTCGGATTCGTTGATGCCCTTCCAGCCGGAGATGGACGAACCGTCGAACATCTTGCCGTCCTCGAAGGTGTCGGCGTCGATCGCGTGCGCGGGGAAGCTCACGTGATGTTCGACGCCGCGCATGTCGGCGAAACGCAGGTCGACGAATTCGACGTTTTCGGATTTGAGGGTTTCGAGGATTTTGTCGGCGGTCATGGTGGGCTCGGGCGTTGGGTGGATGGTTGGAAAGTGCAAGCGGCGTGCCAGTGATTGAGGCTTTTTGGATCAATGACTTGCAGAAGTGCATCGATTTTTTTGCACCAAATAGGTTCGATAATTGCACCACGAAGGTGAGGCAGGCGCAGCTCAACCCAGCTTCGCGCCCAGCGGTACCGGCTTGTCCGGCACGCAAAGGGCGACATCGCCGTTCACGTCGTAAAAGCCTGTGACGAGGCATTCGGACATCAACGGTCCGATCTGCTTCTTCGGGAAATTCACGACGCCCACCACCAGCTTGCCGACCAGTTCTTCCGGCGTATACAACTTCGTGATCTGTGCGCTGGATTTCCTCACGCCGATCCCGGGTCCGAAATCGACCTGCAACACGTAGGCGGGCTTGCGTGCTTCGGCAAATGCACGCGCATCGATGATGCGGCCCACGCGCAGCTCGACCCTGGCGAAATCATCCCAGTCTATGGTTTCCATCATGCGACTCCGAAAGCCATGCATACTAAGCCAATTCACGGCGGCGAAGACACACGGATGACGGTACGCAGCAAGGCGTGGCTCAGCGAATGGCCGTTGCCGGTCGCACTGGTCATTCTGGTCGCGGGCTGGTGGCTGAAACCCGTCTTTGCGGCCAGCGGCTCCGGCAACTTCGCGGTCGGCATCGCATTCGCTGCGTTCTTCGTTGGCGCGCTGCTCGCCGCGATCCTTGCAACGCGTCATGCCGAGCATCTCGCCGAACGTTTCGGCGAGCCCTACGGCACGCTGATGCTGACGCTCTCGGCGATCTCGCTGGAAATCGCGACGGTGGTGACGGTGATGCTGCACAACGCCGACAACCCGGCATTCGGGCGCGACACCATGTTCTCGGTGGTGATGATCGTGCTGAATGGCATCATCGGCATCGCATTGCTGGTCGGCGGTCTGCGCCACCACGAGCAGACCTACAACCTGCGTGGCGCCAAGGCGTACCTGAGCCTGCTGATCCCGCTTGCGACGCTGGCGCTGATCTGGCCCGACTTCACCGTCACCTCCGGCGTCGGCACCCTGTCGCTGGTGCAGAAGCTGTTCCTGCTGGTGATGTCGCTGCTGTTGTACGCGGCCTTCATGGTGATCCAGACGCGCACCCACACCAGCTTCTTCGTCGCCGAAGGCGAAGCGATGGAGCAGGCGCCCGCGCACCCGGAGTCGTCGCGCGGCGGGGCGTTCCATGCGGTCCTGCTGATCGTGTACCTGGTGCTGGTGGTGCTGCTGGCCAAGCTGTTCGCGTTGCCGCTGGAAACCGGTGTCGCGCGCCTCGGGATGCCGGCCATGCTGGCGGGTTTCGCGGTGGCGGTGCTGGTGCTGGCGCCGGAGGGCATCGCGGCGATCCGCGCCGCGCGGCAGAACCAGATGCAGCGTGCGATGAACATCGGCCTCGGCACCGCGCTTTCCACCATCGCCCTGACCGTTCCGGCGATCCTGCTGATCGACCTGTTCCTTGGTCGCACCGCCGTGCTGGGGCTGTCCCCCGCCAACATGATGATGCTGGTGCTGACCTTCGGCGTGTCGATCCTGACTTTGGGCAGCGGCCGCACCAATGCGATGCAGGGGCTGGTGCACCTGCTGTTGTTCCTCGCATACGTGGTGTTGATCTTCTCGCCGTGATGCAGGGGCGCCCCGATTGGAGTTTTCGATGCTTGCCCTTTGGCTGAAAGCCTTCCACGTCATCGGCGTGGTCACCTGGTTTGCCGGGCTGTTCTACCTGCCGCGGCTGTTCGTGTACCACGCCGAGGCGGCCGAACCCGCGATTCGCGAGCGCTTCAAGGTGATGGAACGACGGCTGCTGGTGATGACCCACGTTGGTGGCGCGCTGGCCATCGTATTCGGCATCGCGACGCTGGCGACGGAATCCTTTTATCTGCGCGCGGGCTGGCTGCACGTGAAACTCGCGCTGGTGCTGCTGTTGGTGGTCTACCACGGCATGCTGGTGAAGCTCACCCGCGATTTCGCGGTCGGCCGCTGCGGATGGTCGTCGCGTGCCCTGCGCTGGTTCAACGAAGCGCCTGGCGTACTGTTGCTGGTGATCGTGATCCTGGCGGTGGTGAAGCCGTTTTGATTGAGATCATCCCTGGTCGCTGCGTCACCGGACTTGTCGATTGGCGGATCCCTCCCGGAATCGTCGGGATCAGAGCGGCCTTGAAGCCGCCATCCATGGCCAGGCGCTCCGCGGCCAGGCTCTTCCTGCCACAGCGAGACGTGGGGCTCATCCCGGAACACGCTCGCGGACCGCCGCCTTGGTATAGTTTTGCCAACATGGGGAGTTCCCTGATGGCATTGCAATTGTCCGAGCAGGATCCGGGTCCGGAACTGCAGGCGGCCTTTCGCCGGCACCTGCCGCAGCGGCTGCGCACATTGCTGCGGCGCGCGCGCGCGCAGTGCCGTGGTGGCTGGGATTGCAATGTGCTGCACGCCCTCCACGATGAGATCGCCGTGCTTGCCGGTGCCTGCGGCCGGTACGGCATGCTGGAAACCGGTGAGCGCCTGCTGGCGCTGGAGTCCGCACTGGCGTTGCCCGCAGCCGCGCACGGCGTCCCCGACGAAGCGGCCAATGCCGAGATCGATGCCCTGCTCGACAGTTTGCGCCCGCATCTGCAGCCGCCTTCGCCCGGTCCGATGCGATCCGACTGGACGGCCGTCACCCCGCTGGCCGCGCGCGATCCGTTTCCACGTTGTGAAGTTCCACCCGACAAATACTGGTTGCAGCTCGGCATCGCCGATGTCCAGGGCGCGGTGACCCGCGTCGGCGCGAACGATGCGCAGGGCGTGCAGCCGGAACCGCCTGCCTTGACGGAGCTGCCGCACGGTCCGCGCGTGCGGATCGTCAACGACGACGATCCGGCCGTGAACGAACTGTTGTTGCGGCTGGAACAGCAGGGCTGCGACGTGGCGCTGGTCGATCGCCTCGACGGCTTGATCGAGTCGCTGCGCAGCACGCCGCCCGATCTCGCCATCCTGGTTGCGGATGCACAAACGGCGTTCGACGCGCTGGCCGCGGCGCTGCAGCAAACCCGCCGCGATCCCGCGCACCGCATGCGTTTGCTGGTGCTGCTGCGCACGCCGGACGTGGATGTGCAGTTGCGCGCGCTGCGCGCCGGGGCCGACCGTTGTGTCGCGCTGCCGGCGCCGTCCGAGGAAATCGTCGGCGCCGCGGTGGAGCTTGCCAGCGTCGATCAGGAAAGCGCGTACCGCATCCTTATCGTCGACGACGATGCGCCGCAAGCGCTGTTTGCGCAGGCCATCCTGCGTCGCGCGGGCATGGAAACCAAGGTCCTCGGCGAATCGCTGGCGGTACTGGACGAGTTGGACCGCTTCCGGCCCGACTTGCTGCTGCTCGATCTCAACATGCCGGATTGCGATGGCTTCGAACTGACCGCGCTGATCCGCGAGCGTGATGGTTACGTCAATACGCCGATCGTGTTCCTGTCCGGGGATCAGGATGAAGAACGGCAATTCGCCGCGCTCGACGCCGGCGGCGACGATTTCCTGGTCAAACCCATCCGCCCGACGCATCTCGTCGCGGCGGTGACCAACCGGGTGCGCCGGGCCCGCATGGCGGCATCGCGCGCGCTCCGCAAGCGCCGCCGCGACGCCGGCACGGGGTTGCACGATCGCTCGCAACTACTGGATGCGCTTTCAGAACACCTTGCCGCCAGCGGCGGCCACGCGGCGCCGGGCGGATTGCTGGCCATCGAGATCGAAGCCGCGGCGGCGTTGCGCAGCCACCTCGGCCTGGCGTCGTTCGACCAGTTGCTGTCGCAGATCGGCGCCTTCGTCGTCGCCCATGCGCGCGCTGGTTGCATGACCGCGCGGCATGGCAACGCCGGGTACCTGATTTTCGCGCCGGCGCGCGGCGAAAGCGACCTTGCCGCGCTGGCGAATGAACTGGTGGATGCCGCGCACGAATCGCGTTTCGGCGCGCAAGCGTCCGCCGTGGGGCTGGCGTGCGCGGTGTGTGCCTTCGATGCTTCCATCAGCGAACCGGCGCAGGCGCTGGCGGCGGTCGAGCGCACCTTGTCGGCGGCGCGCGCACGGCCGGACGAGATCGCCATTTACTCGAAATTGGCGCCGGATCCGAATTCGATCACCCAGCGGCTTGCAGTGGCGCTGGCCACCGGATCGCTGGGACTCGCCTTCCAGCCGATCCTGCCGATCCGCGGCGCAGCCGAGCCGCAATACCAGGCGCTGTTGCGGCTGCGCGTGGACGGTCGCGAATACGTCGCCGCGGAACTGGTGCCCGTCGCCGTCCGCACCGGTTCAATCGCCGCGATCGATGCCTGGGTGGTGCAGCGATGCATCGCCATCCTGGCCGAACGGTTGCGTGATGGCGATCCGGTACGCCTGTTCGCGAGCCAGTCGCTGCAGGGCTGGAGTGGCGGCGACCGCGCATCGGCCCTGCGCGCGGCGCTTGCGGCGACTGGCGTGCAACCCGGTTCGTTGATCCTGGAATTCCGCGCCGAGGAAGTGCGCCACAACATGCGAACCCTGCTCGCACTGGCGCCGGAATTGCGGCAAATGGAGGTGCGGCTGTCGCTCGCCGGAGTCGATGCCGATGCGGTCGCGGCGGGCTGGATCGAGCACCTGCCGCTGGATTACGTGAAACTTGCGCCTGCGCTGGATGACCTGTCGTTGCAGGCGGTCGTGCAGACGGCGCACGAGCGCGGTTTGCGGGTGGCGGCGCCATGCGTGGAGTCGGTCGCGGAAGTCGAACGCCTGCGCACGGCGGGCGTCGATCTGCTGCAAGGCAACTATTTCAGGCCGCCCGCGAATGATCTGGATGAAGCCTCACCACAGGTGGAGGGCTGACCTTGGCGAGAACGCATTCCGGTTTCGCGGCGGCGTGGCCGCGGTGGGCGGCCAGCCTGGCGCTGATCGCGGCGGGCGCCGTGACGGCAAGGTGGGTGGCGATGCCCGAGGTGTTCGTGGTGTGGGTGCTGCTGCTCGCCGCCTTGCTGTTGTTGTGGCTGGTGCGCGCGCCACCGCCCATCGAGGCACCGCAACATTCGCCGCAAATTCCCGACCCGGTGGACGTGGCGATGCGCACGCGGCTCGCCTCTGCGCAAGCGGAGTTGTCGTCGCTGCGCGGCGTGCAGCGCGAATTGCTGGCCGCCAAGCAGGGCGCGGAAGCGGCGATGCTGGCCAAGAGCGAATTCCTGGCCAGCATGAGTCATGAAATCCGCACACCGTTGAATGGCATCCTGCCGCTGCTCGACATCGTGCTCGGCACCGACCTCACGCCGGTGCAACGCGAATACCTGGTGACGTCCAACGCGTCGGCCAAGGAACTGCTGCGCATCGTCGACGACATCCTCGACTACTCCAAGGCCGAGGCCGGCAAGCTCGATCTCGAGTCGGTCAGCATCAACATCCGCGAGCTGGTGGACAGTGTGAAACGCTTGCTGGACAAGCCGGCCGAAGCCAAGGGATTGGCGATGCGCTCGGTGGTGGATGCCGACGTGCGTCCGATCGTGCGCGGCGATCCGATGCGTGTGCGCCAGATCCTGACCAACCTGATGACCAACGCGATCAAGTTCACCCAGCGTGGCGGCGTGTCGGTGCGGGTAAGCAAGCGCAGCGACACGGACACCCAGCACGAACTGCTGTTCGCGGTACGCGATACGGGAATCGGTTTGGCGGCCGACGCCGCGGCGCGGTTGTTCCAGCCTTTCACGCAGGCCGATGCTTCGGTGACGCGACGTTACGGCGGCACCGGGCTCGGCCTCACCATTTGCAAGAAGCTGGTCGACCTGATGGGTGGCCGCATCGGCGTGCGTTCCGAGCCCGGCCGCGGTTCGGTGTTCTGGTTCACCGTGCCGTTCGAGAAGGCGCCCGGTGATATCGCCGGGACGCACAAGAGCCTCGCGGGTTCGCGCGCATTGCTGGCGGCAAGTCCGCAGCGCGCACAGGCCATCACACCGGTACTGGCGACGCTCGAACTGGACACCGCGGCCGTGGCCGACACCACCACGGCGCTCTCGCGCCTGCGCCAGGCCGCGCCGCTCGGCGACTCTTTCAGTTTCGATCTGTTGCTGGTGGACGTCACCAGCGTGGGTGGGGATGTGTCCGACCTGTTGCAGAGCATCCTGCGCGAACGCCAGCTCGACAAGTTGCGCATCCTGGCACTGGGGCTCGCCACCGCGCCCGATCCGCGGATCCAGGTCGCCGCTGCGCGGGTGGACGATGCCAACTTGCGCCAAGGCGTGCGCCGGATGTTCGGCATGGCGCCACTGCCGCGCGTGCAGCCCGTGCTCAGCGTCCCCGCCTTGCCGGCCGTGGCCGTCAGCGGGACACCGCAACCGCTGACGGGAACGGTGCTGCTGGTCGAAGACCATCCGGTCAACCAGAAGGTCGCGCAAAAATTGCTGGAGCGCCTGGGGTTGACAGTCGACGTGGCCGACAACGGCGAAATCGCACTCGAAAAATTGCGCGGGCAGGCGTACGCGATGGTGCTGATGGATTGCCAGATGCCAGTGCTCGACGGCTACAGTGCCACCCGACGCCTGCGTGAAATCGAGAGCGAACAGGGCAAGCAGCGGATGCCGGTGATCGCGATGACCGCGCACGCGATGTCCGGCGATCGCGAACGCTGCCTGCAGGCAGGCATGGACGATTACTTGTCCAAGCCGCTGGACCGCCAGTTGCTGGAACAAACGTTGGCACGCTGGATGCAGCAATCTCCGCACGCGGCCGCCGCGCCGGCGGCGCCTGCCGCGGCACCCGCACCGACACCCGCAACACCACCCTCTCCACAAACCGCACAACCCGCCATGATCACACCGCCACCACCCGACACCCTCGACACCGCGACGCTGGTGGATCTGGAAGACATCATGGGTAACGAGCTGGTCACGCTGGTCGATGCCTATTTGCGTGACGGCGAAACGCGCATGCGCAATCTGCATGAGGCGGCGTCGCGTGGCGACAGCGCGGAAGTCGGCAAGCTGGCGCACTCGCTGAAATCATCCAGCGCCAATCTCGGCGCGATGCCGTTGTCCACGCGCGCGCGCCAGGTCGAGGAAGCCGCGCGCAGCGGCACGCTCGCCAGCCCGGTGGACAGCGTCGCGGCGCTGGAGAAGTTGTACGCCAACGCGGCGGCCGCTCTGAAGCAGCGCTACAACCGGCCGTAGACGGGATCTTCGCTTTCCCCTCTCTCTCCGGGAGAGGCTGCCCGAAGGGCGGGTGAGGGTTCGCACTCGCGCATGGGTTTTGAATTCGACATCCCCGCCTTTTCCCGCGCCGCCCCACGGCGCGGGTGACTTTTGTTTCGTCAAAAGTCACCAAAACCATTGCGCCGGGCATGACGGTCCCGGCGACTTCCTGTCGCCTCGACTGCCCTGCGCTTCTCGCCGATCGCGCGCCGGCGCGAACTACTCGCCAATCCATGTGGCTCGCCCTTCGCTGGCGCTCAGGGCCGCCTGCGGCGTTCAAATCGGCAGTCCCTGCCGATTTAGTCGCACATCCGTGTGCTCGAACATGCGCGCCTTGCTCGCGCAATCGGCTGCGATGCTCGGCGCCATGCAACGGCGCGGCTATCGCTTCGTTGCCGGCCATCCGTGACATGCTTCTGTAGGGCGGGTCCCAACCCGCCTTCAGGCACATAGGCGAGGTCGTTCGCACTCGGGCCCCTATGTCGGTCCAGTCGTTCCAGACGGCTGTCGCTGCTCTACTCCCGCCCTTGCTTATCCTTGATGTCCTTGCCCAGCGCACCTGAGAAGTGTTTGGTGTACTGCGCGAGTGACTCAGTGCAACGTGAAAGTATTTCATGCTGCGCCTCGACTGGTGAAACGTCGTAGCGAAGTGAAATTGCCTTGGCAATGTGCTTGATTGTGTCAGCGAGCATGTCGCCCCATGCGGTGGTTTCCTTGATGTCGCCCCCCGCCCCCGAATAGCAGCCGACGTTTAGAGACACCAAGAGGTCATTGCGTGTCACCAGATGCGCGCCATCTCCTGCGCCTCAGGATCTTCGGCTGCTCCGTCCGGGAGTGGCAGCTGATCGCTCATCTGCCTAACTCCGAATATGCGTCTGCAGGTAGCGCTCCAACCCTACCTGCCCGATCAAGCCGAGCTGGGTTTCCAGCCAGTCGATGTGTTCTTCTTCGGAGTGCATGATGTCGGCGAACAGGCCGCGGCTGACGTAGTCGCCGATCTTCTCGCAGTGTGAAATAGCGGCTTGCAGGTCGGGCAGTGCAGTGCGTTCCAGTTTCAGGTCGCACTCGATGCATTCCTTGGGCGTCTGGCCGATCAGCAGCTTGCCAAGTTTCTGCAGGTTGGGCAGCCCTTCCAGGAACAGGATGCGTTCAATCAGGCGGTCGGCGTGCTTCATCTCGTCGATCGACTCCGCGCGCTCGTGCTCGGCCAGTTCCTTGAACCCCCAGTTGTCGTACATCCGGTAGTGCAGGAAATACTGGTTGATCGCGATCAGCTCGTTGCCGAGCGCCATGTTGAGGTGCTCGATGACCTTGGTATCGCCTTTCATGATGTCTCCCTTGCGCCGGAACGCGCAAAACCCACGCGACAGCCGCGACTATACCGCCCGGTGCGGCAGCGTGATGGAGTGATTATCGGTTGCGGATGGGATTGACCGAGGTCCACGTCGCCCCGTCGCGTTGCCCGAAGCGGCTGTCGTGAGAAGTTGGCCCATGGAAGGGCGCTCCGATGCCGTTCGCCCAGAAACAGACAAGGTTGCAGCGGAGTTCGGCAATGCCGCGATCAGGGACGATCGCACAAAAATTCTTCAGGCGGCAACGGGCAGGGCGGCTGCCTGGCGTTCGGATTCGAGCGTGGTCTCGACCAGCTCGCGCGCCTCGCCTTCGCAGCAACCGCAGCACGTGGTGCAGCCGGTGCGGATCTGCACGTCTTCGAATGTGCGCGCGCCGCGTACGACGGCACGGCGGATGTCATGGTCGGAAACGGCTTGGCAGACGCAGACGTACATGGCGGCTCTTCGAGGATGAACGCTCGGTGGGCGCCATTTGAACGCGAATGCGAATGATTGTCAAGTAGCTTTGGGAAAGCCCACGCCTATCTCGACCGAACACGCCGCCTCGACCAGCGGCGCGAAGTAGCGCAAGGCGCGGCGGTAGACGTCACGCTTGAAGTCCACCACATGCTCGGCGGGGTACCAGAAATCGACCCAGCGCCAGACGTCGAATTCCGGCGTGGCGTGGCTGTCCAACCTGAATGCCTCGTCGTCGCCCAGCATCCGCAGCAGGAACCACACCTGCTTCTGGCCTATACACGTCGGCCGCTGGCCGCGCCGGACGTAGCGCGGCGGCAGGCGGTAGCGCAGCCAGCCATGGGTGGAGCCGAGGATTTCGACCTGGTCCGCGCGCAGGCCGGTTTCCTCCTCCAGCTCGCGGTACATGGCTTCGTCCGGGGTTTCGTCCGTGTTCATGCCGCCTTGCGGGAATTGCCAGCCGTCGCGCTGCACGCGCCGCGCCCAGAACACCTGGCCGCTCGCGTTGAGCAGCACGATGCCCACATTCAGGCGATAGCCGTCCACGTCGATCATGGGCCGGATTCAAACACAGCCCGCGAACACTCGGCAAGTCCGCGGTAACCATCAATGGCGTGAACGGCGGCCCGGTTTCGTTGTCGTATCCCTGTGCCAGGGTTGCGCCTGCCGCAGTGGCTGGGTATAAGCGGCGGACTGTTTTTCGCAGACAGGCATGGCTTCGACGATCTTCCACCACTGGCTGGACCAGTTCCATGCACTCCCGAAAATCCGGCGGCGCTGGGTCACCGGCGCTGCGGGCGTGCTGGCCTTCGCGGTGATTTTCGGGCTGGGTGCGCTGTTCGGGCGCGGGGTCGGTTTTCCCAACGGACTCGAAGCCCGCACGCACCGGCTGGCCGCTCGCAATGCCGAGCTGGAGAACCAGAACCAGAGCCTGGTCCAGCAGCAGCAGACCGCGAACACGACCGTGGCGGCGTTGAAACAGGCGATGGCCAGCCGCGACGTGGAAATGCAGACGCTGAAGCAGGAGCAGGCCTTCTACGCCAAGCTGATCGGCATCGATGGCAGCCGTTCCGGACTCGGCGTGCACAGCATCGCCCTGACGCCGGTGAAGAACACCAATGCATGGAACTTCACCGTCACCCTGGTCAACACCGCGGAGAACGCGGACTCGGCGCGCGGCAAGCTGACGGTGGCGGTCGAGGGCGTGCAGAACGGCAAGCTGACCACGCTGGATTGGGCGCACCTGTCCGGTTCAGGCGGCAAGGAAGGCCTCCCGTTCGCGTTCAAGTTCTTCCAGCAGGTACAAGGTTCACTGGCATTGCCCAAGGGCTTCGTTCCCAACCGCATCACGGTGACGCTGCAGCCCGACTCCGGATCCAGCGTCACCCGCAAGCTCGACTGGAGCGAGGCGTTGGCCGGCCAGCATGGCATCAGCATCACCACGCCTTGATCGACCGCGACCGCGCCTCCATCATGGCGGTGAGGTGCATGCATGAATGACGTTTCCACCACCACGGACCCCGGACTCAGGATTTCCGACGCCGCGCTGGGGCGCGTGCGCGAGCTGATCGCCGAAGAGGGCAATCCGGCGCTCAAGCTGCGCGTGTTCATCGAAGGCGGCGGCTGTTCGGGATTCCAGTACGGTTTCAGTTTCGACGAGGCGCGTGCGGACGACGATTACGTGCTCGATCGCGAGGGCGTGGAATTGCTGGTCGATCCCTTGAGCATGCAATACCTCGAAGGCGCGGAAGTCGATTACGTAGAGGAGCTGTCGGGTGCGCAGTTCGTGATCCACAACCCGAACGCAAAAACGACTTGCGGGTGTGGAAGTTCGTTCACGGCATAGTTGTGCGATCGTCCACGATCGCAGCGTTCCGAAACCGACGTGAGCGAGCAGCCACCCGCGAATACGAAACATCACCTCGGCCGAAGCCACCATCCATGGCCAAGCTCTCCGTGGCCTGACTTCCCACGACAGCCGCTTCGAACGGGCCCTTGCTGAGGCGCCTTACTTCATGAGCTCGGCGGAACGCACGCGCCTCAACACCTTCACCCACTCGCCGCTCGACCGCTGCGGCGAGCACCGCGCCGATGCGGAGTGGATGGCGGCGCAACGCGCAGCATCGAACGCGCGCTGGCTTCCGTTCGACGGTGACGGCCGGGCGCCCGTGCACGATCATCGGCTGTGCTGGATCAATGCCGGCGGGCTCGCGCCCGACGCGCCGGCCAACTTCCTCGGTCGCGTTGCGGGTGCGCCGCTTCATGCACTGCGCGAACCTGCGGCGCACGCGATATTTCCCGAGGCGGAATGGCTGGATTTGCGGGCAGCCGCCTCTGAACTCGATCGCGACGATGCAGCGGTGTTTGCTTACGCGCGCGGACTCGCCAATTGGCAAGCCGCCACCCGCCATTGCAGCTACTGCGGTGCCCCGCTGGCGCTCGTCGAAGGCGGTCATCGCGCTGCGTGCAGTGGCTGCGGGCGCCTGCATTTCCCGCGCACCGACGCGGCGATCATCGTGGTCGTCGAGCACGGCGACGCGTGCCTGCTCGGGCGGCAGGCCGCGTGGCGCCCGCGCCAGTACTCGACCCTGGCCGGATTCGTGGAGCCGGGCGAGTCGTTGGCCGATGCGGTGCGGCGCGAGGTGAGCGAAGAAACCGGCGTCGAAATCCTCGATTGCGATTTCCATTCCTCGCAGCCGTGGCCGTTTCCGGCATCGCTGATGCTCGGCTTCACCGCGACCGCGGCCGGGCGCGCAATCAGCCTGGCCGATGGCGAACTGGAAGATGCCCGCTGGTTCACCGCGCAGCAAATCGTCTCAGGCTTGCGCGATGGCACATTGCATGTTTCCACGCCGCTGTCGATTTCGCATCGCCTGATCGAACACTGGTTGCGCACGCGCGCGGGCATCGAACTGTCCACGTTGCCGCGCGCGGGTTGAGTGGCCCACTACAATCGCGCCGGAGACTCGCTCAGCAGGGGTTGAATGGCCATCGAACTTGTTGCCGCGCTGATCGTGCTGCTGGTGCTGATCGTCTGGCCCGGCAACGTCGCGAACCTGCGCCGATTCGGCTGGTACCACCGCTGGCTCGGTGCGCTCGATTTTGCCGAAGGTGGCGGCCGGGGTGCGCTTGCGCTGATCCTGCCGGTGGTGGTGTGCGCGGTCATCGCGCATTTCCTGCAAGGCTGGGTGCTCGCGCTTGCCGCGCTCGCGTTCTCGGTGCTGGTCCTGTTTTACACCTTTGGTCCACGCGAGCTCGAAAGCGATTTCGAGGCGGTACTGCACGACGATGATCCGGCCACGCGCCTCGCCACCGCGCAGAACCTGCGCAGCGTTCCGGGTGGCGCGCCGCGCGCGTTCACGGCGCCTGAACTGGTCGAGGCCGCGGTGATGGCGTCGTTGCGGCGGCGTTTTGGCGTGTTGTTCTGGTTTTTCCTGCTCGGGCCGGCGGGTGCTCTGGGTTACCGACTGGCCTGGGTCACGACGGAGACCGGTGATCCGCGCACGCGCCATGCGGCGCGGCGATTTGCATGCGCGCTCGACTGGATTCCCGCGCACCTGATGGTTCTGGCGATGGCGCTGGTATCCAACTTCGATGCCGTCACCGGCGCCTGGCGGGCATGGCACGGACAGCCCGGGCATTCGATGGAAAACCTCGACCCCGATTTTCTTGCGGCCGTTGCGCGTTCGGGCGTGGACGCCGACATCGAAGCCGGCGATGGTGTGACCACCGACACGCACGACCCGCTCATCGAACTTGCCGATGCGCGACGCCTGATGCTGCGGGTGCTGATCGTGTGGCTCGCCGTGGTTGCGCTGATCGTGCTGGCAGGTTGGATCGCCTGA
>DATFGL010000029.1:0-16563 GCA_035249465.1 Rhodanobacteraceae bacterium
CGAGTGCCATACAAAGGTATCGCCTATGAAGGCGATGCGCCACTGAACACATCGTTGTACTGGCGCGGCTTTCAATTCAACTCCACGCAGTACATCGAGGCAATCGAAGGTTTTTTCGCCCCGCTCGAGCGACAGCACGAATTGCAGACGCGGCTGAGTCGCTGCCACAACGTCTGAGGCCTGTCCACGCCGCGGGTTGCTCTGGAACATGTTTGCCGGATCGATCTCGCTGAAGCTGCACGCCTGTACCGTCGGCTGGAAAGTGAACAGATCGCGGAGCCCAGGCCGGGCTGGTGAGGCAGAGGTCAGGCGCTACGGCGGCGCTTCGGCCTTGCCGGGGGCAGCAACGAAGCCAGCGCTTGACAGTGCTCGAACAGGAACGCGACGCGTTCGGCGTCGCTGGAAAGCTTGGGCGGTTTGCGGCCGGCGGTTTTTCGATGACGATGCAGGCGGCGCCCACCGCGCGACCCAGCGCCTGATGCGCCTTCACCAATGCGGGCGGCATGGACAATGGGTCGTAGAGGTCCGCCAGCGTGGCGTAAGGAAATTTCGCGCGCGCATCCAGCACCCCTTCCATGGCAGCTTCTATGGCGGCGCGGTGTTTGTTTTTCCCTTCTCCCTCCGGGAGAAGGTGGCGCGCAGTGCCGGATGAGGGTTCGGAGCCATTGCGGCGTTCCGCTTCGCCCGAACCCTCACCCCTGCCCCTCTCCCGAGAGGTAGCGGGGAGTTTGGCCCGAAATGCCGGATGAGATCCCGCCACCCTCCGTCCGGCGGGTTCAGGTATCACCCGAGATCAGGTTCGCAATTCCGCGTCATGCAAGGGCTTTTCTTTCACCTTGCGGTTCCCATCCGGCGCGATTGGGGGTACGCTCGCCTCTCCCTGACCCGAATCGGAGCGCCGCCATGGCCCTGTGGAAAGAACCCGTCAAGTCCCCGTCGTCCACGCTGCAGGATCCACCCGACCTGGCGCGGTTCGATATGCCCGATCCGGTTGAATCGCCGGCTCCGGTCAAACCGGTGACCGCGAACCCGGCATCCGCGCCGGCCCGCTCCGCCACCGAGTCGCTCATCTCGCCCGATCTCGTCATCGAAGGCAAGATCGAAGGTGCCGGGCACGTTCGCATCGCCGGCCGTTTCAAGGGCGACATCAACGTGCGCGGCGACCTGACCATCGAGAACGGCGCCAAGGTCAACGGCAGCGTGCGCGCGGAACGCGTCACTGTGGCGGGCGAGCTCACCGGCAACATCGAAAACGCGCAGCACGTCGAGCTGCTGCAGACCGGCGCGCTGGCCGGCGACGTGAAGTCCAAGACCTTCAGTGTCGCCAAGGGATCACGCATGCGTGGCAACGCCGAATTCGGCTGGGAAGACGGCAAGGCCGGCGTCACCGACATCCACAAGAACAACGGCAACGGCCAGACCAAATGACCGCCCTCGGTGCGGGCGCGGCGGGCGCGACGCGCACGTGCCCGCATTGCCGCGAGACCATCCTGGAAAGCGCTGCGATATGCCCCGCCTGCAACCACAAGTTGCGCTACGGCGGACCGGCCAGTGACCTGGCGGCGCCCGCCGCGCTGACGCCGCTGAAAGTTGAAGGCAGCTTCCGCAATCCGGCTGACAGTGGCGCGTGGGAATACTCGATGGTGCTGGTCATCCGCAACGAACGCGGCGAGGAAATCGCGCGGCGTCTGGTCGGCGTCGGCGCAATGCAGCCGGGCGAGCAGCGCTCGTTTTCGCTCAGCGTCGAAATGAATCCGGGCGGGAAGCCGCGCACGCGGCATTGAATCAGGAGCGCCAATCGGAGTAGGCATTCACCCCTTCCGGCGAAGGCAAGGAAAAACGCGCGAGTCTCCCCCTTCGGAACGAAGGGGGAAGACAAGCGTTGCGCGCCGCGTTCGCTTCGCCCCGCTCCGCCCTTCCCGTTGCCGCCATCGTTTGTCGATCGAAGGCCACATGCTGTATTACTACGCCGTGATCGGCCGCAAACGGCGCGACATCGACGATGCCTGCCTCGAAGGACTCTGATTCCGCGTTTGCGCTGCAGGGCGTCACCTGCACATTCGATGGCGTGCGCGCACTCGACGGCGCAAGCGTGGCGTTTCCGCGCGGCCATACCAGCGTCCTGATCGGCAGCAGCGGCTCCGGCAAATCCACGCTGCTGCGGCTGCTGATCGGGCTGGAATGGCCCGTCAGCGGCAACGTGCTTTGCGACGGCGAGCTGTTGCGGCGCGATGCGTTGCTGGAAGTGCGCCGGCGGGTCGGCTATGTGATCCAGGAGGGCGGCCTGTTCCCGCACCTGACGGTGCTCGGCAATCTCGCCTTGCTGCCGCGGCACCTGGGCTGGAACCCTTCGCGCGTGCTGGAGCGCACCCGCGAACTCGCCGTCCTCGCCCATCTGCACGAAGACCTGCTGTCACGGTTCCCCGCTGAACTCTCCGGCGGCCAGCGCCAGCGCGTCGCACTGATGCGTGCGCTGATGCTGGATCCGCCCACCCTGTTGCTGGACGAACCGCTGGGCGCACTCGATCCACTGGTACGCCATGGACTGCAGGATGAATTGCGCGAAATCTTCGCGCGCCTCGGCAAGACGGTGATCATGGTGACCCACGACATGGCCGAGGCCGCTTTTTTCAGTGATCGCCTGATCCTGATGCGGCGCGGCCGGATCATCCAGGACGGCCGCCTCGAAGATTTCCAGCGCACGCCGGCGGACGCTTTCGTGCGCGAATTCCTTGCGGCGCACCGCAATCTCCCGGGCGGCAGCCCGTGAGGTGCCGGTCCGCCCCGCTGTCCGTCTGCCTGCCGTTCGTATGCATGTTGCTCGCCTGCCTGCCAGTGGCCGCGCTGGCGCAGACGGACAGCGCGCCAACCGTGCACGCAAGCAACGCGCAGGTCGTGGTCGGTTCCAAGAACTTCACCGAATCGGTGGTGTTGGGTGAAATCGCACGGATCGCCGCGCGCGAAAGCGGTGTCGAGGTGCAACACCGGCAGGCGCTTGGCGGTACCCGCATCCTGTGGCGCGCGCTTGAGCACGGCGATATCGACGCCTACCCGGAATACACCGGCACCCTCACCCACGAACTGCTGCATGGCGTGCCACCGGACGCTGGCATCGATGTATTGCGCGCCCGCCTGAAGCCGCTCGGCATCGGCATCACCGATCCGCTCGGCTTCAACAACACCTACGCGATCGGCATGCACGCGCGGGAAGCCGAAAGACTGCACATCCGCAGCATTTCCGATCTCGCGCGGCATCCGGATCTCAAACTCGCGTTTTCCAACGAGTTCATGGATCGCACCGACGGCTGGCCGGGGTTGCAGACGACCTACCACCTGTCGATGGCTGCGCGCGGCATGGACCACGACCTCGCGTACCGCGCGCTCGCCACGGGCGCGGTGGATGCGATCGACCTGTACAGCACGGATGCGGAAATCGCCTACTACCACTTGCTGGTCCTCAAGGACGACCGGCACTACTTCCCGCGTTACGACGCGGTGTACTTGTACCGGCTGGATCTCGACCAGCGTGTGCCGCAATTCGTGGCCGCGCTGAACGGCCTGGCAGGCAGCATCGATGCCGGACAGATGCGCGCGATGAACAAGGCCGTGAAACTGGATGGCAAGGATGCAAGCGTGGCCGCGGCGGCGTTCCTTGGGGTCGACGCGGGGAACCGCACGTCCGGCACCTTCTGGCCACAGCTGGCGCGTTACACGCTCGAACATCTCGCGCTGGTCGGTATCTCGCTGTCGCTGGCGATCCTGATCGCGGTACCGCTCGGCATCCTTGCCGCGAGGCGGCGCCGGCTCGGTCAACTCGTACTCGGATTGACCGGCGTCCTGCAGACCGTGCCATCGCTGGCGTTGTTCGTGTTCATGATCCCGCTGTTCGGCATCGGGGCGGAACCCGCCATCGCGGCGCTGTTCCTGTACAGCCTGCTGCCGATCGTACGCAACACCCACGCGGGCCTGACTGGCATCGAGCCCTCATTGCTCGAATCGGCTGCGGCACTCGGACTGCCTCCACGCATACGTTTGTGGCGCGTCGAATTGCCGCTGGCGCTGCGTTCGATCCTTGCGGGCGTCAAGATCGCCGCGGTGATCAACGTCGGCACTGCCACGCTTGGTGCGCTGATCGGTGCCGGCGGTTATGGGCAACCCATCCTCACCGGCATCCGCCTCGACGACATCGGCCTGATCATGGAAGGCGCGGTGCCGGCCGCTTTGCTCGCCCTGGCCATGCAGGGCGTCTTCGAAATCATCGAACGCGTGTTGACGCCGCGTGGGTTGCGGTTGCGCGCGAAGGCCTGAGGTTCAGTCGCGGATTTTGCGCAATTCGTCCGCAACCGCGAAAACGTGCGGATCGTCGGCGCCGAGCTCGCGCAAGGCATCGGCCAGCTTCAGCACGTAGTCGCTGTTGCGTCCGCTTGGACCGGTCGATGACGCGACATGCCGTGCGATATCGGCTTCGCTTGCAGCGCCCAGCCACGCCGCATTGTCTTCGCCAGCGATGTACACCAAACCTTCGGCGTGTTCACCACCGCCGAAATCCAGCGCCACGGCGTGCCGCAGATAACCGTTCTTTTCGCGGAAATCGATGTACTCGAACGTTGCGGGCGCCACCCGGTACGCCACGCCCGCGCACACGGCGCCCTCTTCCGCGACGAGAGTCGCGACGCGGCCGGGGTGTTCGCGCGTGCCGCGGTGGTCGTGCGAGCCCTGCCACAAGCGCCGCGACCAGCCGCGGACCGTCGCGGGTCGTCGTTCGATGTACGGAAAATCCGCCTTGTAGATCAGCGAGCCGTAGCCGAACAGCCAAACGCTCTCGACACCCGTGAAGTCCTGGCGGCCGCGGTTGATGCGCGTGGTGTCGTGGGGTGCATCCATGGCCCGCCAGTATCCCACGCCGAGCGGTCAGCTTCGGACGGGGGGAACCAGTTTCAGCTTTGCACTGCCGGGTTGGCGCCTGGGACGCAGCATGCGTTCCAGCGCGGCAGGCGGAAGTGGATACGAGTAAAGGTATCCCTGCCCTTCCGCGCAACCGGCCTGCAGCAGAAACTGGTGCTGCGGTTCGGTTTCGATGCCTTCGGCGATGGTGACGAGGCCGAGGCTCGCGGCCATGGCCAGCATCGCGCTGGTGATCGCGG
Source organism: Rhodanobacteraceae bacterium (assembly GCA_035249465.1). Lineage (GTDB taxonomy): Bacteria > Pseudomonadota > Gammaproteobacteria > Xanthomonadales > Rhodanobacteraceae > 66-474. Next base: position 5,145 of record DATFGL010000029.1, read on the forward strand.
CATCGTTGGCGCTGCCCGGCAAACCGCTGACGAACGAGCGGTCGATCTTGAGGTACGTCACCGCCGGCAGCTTGAGGTACGCCATCGACGCGTAACCCGTGCCGAAATCATCGATCGCGACGGTAATGCCGAGCGCCTGCAATGCCCGCATCGTGCGTTCCGTCTCTTCGCCGAGCCGCAGCATCGCGCCCTCGGTGATTTCCAGCACGATGCGGTCGGGCGCGACCACGTTGGTCAGCAGCGCGTGATAGACGCTGTCGACGAAGCCCGGATGGCCGAACCAGCGCGCCGACACGTTGATCGCCACCCGGATCTGCGGCATGTGCGCCTCGTCCCAGGCACGGATCTGCGCGCATGCCGCGTGCATCACCCACTCGTCGATGCGGTGGATCAGGCCGATGCTCTCGGCGACCGGGATGAACTCACCCGGCATCACTTCGCCACGCTGGGGATGCTGCCAGCGCAGCAGTGCTTCGACCGCGACGATGCGGCCGGTGCGCAACTCGACACTCGGCTGGTAGGCCAAATGGAACTCGTCTTCCAGCAGTGCCTGGCGCAATTCCGTCGCCAGCAGCATCCGCTGCCGCGCGTCGGCCTGCATCATCGGCACGTAGAAGCGCGAGGCGTTGCGTTCCTCGGACTTCGCCGCGTACATGGCGGCGTCGGCGTTGGCGATCAGGGTCTTGGCGTCGCTGCCATCCAGCGGATAGCCGGCGATGCCGATGCTGGCACTGACCACCAGTTCGTAGTCGTCGACACGGAATGGTTCGGACAACACCGCGAGCAGGCGGCTGGCCAGCGCCGCAGCGTCCTCGCGCAAATTGAGGTGCTGCATCAACACCGTGAATTCGTCGCCGCCGATGCGTCCGGCGATATCGCCTTCCCGCAACTGCTGCTGGATGCGCTCACTGACCAGTTTCAGCAGGCGGTCGCCGACGGCATGGCTGTAGCTGTCGTTGACGAACTTGAAGGCATCCAGGTCGATGAACAGCACGGCCACGGCACTGCGGTCACGCGCGGCACGCTCGATGGCCTGCTCGCAGTGACGCTGGAATTGCGCGCGGTTGACCATCCCGGTCAGTACGTCGTGCGCGGCAAGGTGCTCCAGGCGATAACGATCCGCCTTGGCGGCGGAGATGTCGCTGAACACCGCGACATAGTGTTGCACGCGGTTTTCCGCGTCACGGATGGTGCTGATATCGAGCTTCTCGGCGTACACGCTGCCGTCCTGGCGGCGGCTCTGCACTTCGCCCGACCAGCGGTGCACGGCGACCACTTCATCCCAGATCGATGCCGGCAGCGGACCGCCGTCGGCCAAACCGCGCGTGGCATCCAGCCGGGTCCCCACCAGGCTCTCTGCCGTGAAGCCGGTGAGTTGCGTGGCGGCCGCGTTCACCGTGAGCACCTTGCGTTCGGCATCGGCGATGATCACGCCTTCCGCGATGCTGGCCAATGCCTCTGCGGCCACCCGCCGCACGCGGTCGCTTTCCACACGTTCGGAAATGTCGCGGATGATGGCCTGGCGCACGACCTGTTCGCCCCACACCGCCATGCTGCTTTGTGCCTCGACCGGCCGGAAAATGCCATCGGCGCCGCGCAATTCGCCATGCGCTCCGGAAGCGTCGCGCACGAGATCCTTCTGGAACAGGTCGACATAGTGGTTGCCTGGCAATTCCCGTGGATCGCGCCCCGTCCATTTGCCTGCGGTACGGTTGGCGTCGAGGATCAAGCCGCTGTTCTCGTCCACCATCACGATGGCATCCGGCGCGCTGTCGAAAAGCAGCCGGTAACGTTCCTCGCTGCGCCGGATTCGTGTCAGCACGCGCCGTGCCATCCAAAGCCAGAGGCCTATCGCGATGGCGGCTGAAAACATGATGCCCGCGAACAACACCCTGCCGGTCCATACGGTGCCGCGGGCGATGCTCAATGAAAAGCGGTTCGCGCGCGGCTCGATGAACGCATTGAGGGCCGCGATGCGGCTGCGCTGGCGAACGACCTCTGCCGCCGTCATGGCCTTGTCGGCGAACGTGTGATGCAGCGTGTCCGCGATCGACCCGAGCTCTGCGATCGCGCCGTCCGTGGATTGCCATTGCTGCAGCGCGTCGCTCATGTAGGGCGCGCCCGCAAAATGGTCCAGGATGAAAACCGCACCGGGGATGGCCACTGTCATCGCATGCCCCCGGCGCATCTCGTCTTCGACGGACTGGTATTCGAAATGGCCCGACAAGACCATCTCGCGCGCCTTGCGCAGCGATTTCAGGACTTCGTAATTTTCCTGGAAGTCGGCGTAATCCTCGGCATCACCCGTGGCAACGTAGTGAAGCAGGTCAATCGTGGCCTGCTTCTGGGCCTTGGACCAGATGCTCTCGCCGTTGAGATAACCGGCGAGGGCAATCTGGGCCTGCACGGTGAGCCACGTAAACAACAGGATCAGCAATACCGCCGCCACCAGTGCGTAAACGAGCGGCAGCAGGCGCCTGTTCATGGGCTTCTGCAGGGGTTGGATGGAGCCACGGCGCATGGACAACGCTGGCCTTCACGTCGGTGTCTCCTTTTAAAGCATTTTTCGTACCAACCCGCGGCACTCACGCCGCTGCGACCTCGTAGGCCTCCTCGGTCTGGAAAGCGAACCCCGGACGCACCGAGCGGTCGCCGAGGATCCGCATGGCGACGTAGGTCCGCTTGATGCACTCGGCGACATGGGCGACTTCCGCCGCTTTCGGCGCCTTGCCCATGATCGAGCAGACGATTTCGAGTGCCTCCCAGGGATGCTCATCGTCGTACGCCGCATGCAGCTGCAGCCAGCGCAAACTGCCGCGCCGCCGCGACTCCGGGTACTGGGCCGCGAAACTTTCGCTTTCGTAGAGGATGCGGGACCACTCACCCGTGGCGCCCTCGACGCCGTAGTTGACCGCCGCGAGGCTCGCGGCCAGCGAATCGCCGCTGCTCACTTCCTCGCACCACTCCGCGAGCGCCTGCGTGCCCGGCGGCAACTGCCCCTGCATGACTTGCTCGCGTGGCACGCCCGCGCCTTCCGCCCAGTTCAACCAGTATTCGGCGTGATTCTGCTCGACGCGGATGTTGCGGACGAGCCAGCGCCGCGCGAGGTCTTCCCCCTCGCTGCGGCCGTAGCGTGTCTTCAACAGGCTGCGGGCCATGTAACAGGGGAACCGCTCGATGGCCGGCCACGCACCGACCACGAACCTCGGCGTGATCGCCGGATCTTCGCCGGTGCACATCTTGGTCCACAGTTCGTGCTCCACGACGGTCTTCTTGACGATGTCGCATTCGCCGACCATGTCCTGCGCCCATTGCGGGTAGCTGCTCAGTTCGGTCAGGGGTCCACAACGTTCGAAACGCACACTCATGACTTTCTCCTCGGGTCAGGTCGAGTTTTTGCCCATCAACTGGGTTCACGGATGGAAAACACGCGCAAGCGCCACCGGCCTCAGGATCACAAAAAAGATGCAAAGCAACCGGTAACCTACTGACACTTATCGGCAAGCTTCCCCAAAACAATCGGGCAACCCAAAGACGGCATGTGCTACTTTACGCTTTGTTTCCAGGAAATCCATCACAAATTTTCACAATCCGGCCTGTTTGGCGCCACACACCGTGAAATGTTTCATATTTGACTCTAAATGTATATTGTATCTAACTGTTATTTATATTTATCCAAGAACAAGAGGCGCCACCCGGCCGCGGAACGGAAACTTTCGCGCCGGGCGCGCGTCAGCCGCAGAATCGCCCCGCGAATCAGCGCCTGCGGGAAAAAGCCAACGGAAACGATGACGCCTCTTACGCGTGCGCCAAGGCGTAATCGATGGCCGCGCATGCGGCCGCGGCCTGCGCGGCGTTGCACTGTTCGGACGTGGCGCGCGGGCTGTCGGGATACACCTCGGTGGTGGTGCGCCAGCGCGCGGCGGTGATGCCGGCGCACAGGCCCCACTTCACGAGCGGGTATTCGATGACGCCGGTCGCCACCACCGGTGAACCGATGATGGTGTCGTCCGGATCGGCCGGCGCGATGTGGGTCACCTTCGCCGCCGCGGCAATCACCGCCTGCTGGAATTCGGGTTGCGGATTCTCGCTGTCGGCACACAGGTAAAAACCATCGGGGATCGTGCCCGGCTCGAATGGAGTGCCATCCCGCGCAGCCAGCGCCGGGCGAAACTCCGATTCGTCGGTGTCGGTGGTCTCGTGCAGATCGATGTGCATCGCCACGCGTTCGCGGAACGGCGCGACGAAACCCATCAACGCCGCCGCTTCCGGAGCGGGGCTGTCAGGAATGAAGTTGCGGTTGGGATCCAGCGCGAACGGATTCCAGCGATGGATGCGCTCGTAACCCCAGGGACTGACGCAGGGCACGATCGCCAGGTTGGCACGTCCCGCGTAACCCTCCGCGTACCGCGCCGCGAATTGCAGCGCGCCCTGCACGCCGCTGGTTTCATAGCCATGCACCCCGCCCGTCACCAGCATGACCGGCAACGCGTCGTCCCACTCGCGGTTTTTCAGTGCGAACAGCGGGTAACTGTCCGGCGGATAGTCGAGCTTGCCGTATTGCGTGACATCGAAGCGTGGGCGCAGACGGTCGATCGCGCTCAAAACCTCATCTGCGTAGCTGCGCTGCTTGCGCTGGCGCGTGAGCCACTCGGCTTTCTCGGCATCGCCCCACGGTTCCCCGGGCGTGCCGATCGGGTAAAACACGGTTGCCGCTGCAGTTTCGTTCGCCATGCCATCGCTCCGATACAGACGTCGCACTGTACAACGGCCCGGCAATTGACATGTGCCGGAAAGCCTCCACATCGGGGTGATATCCACAGCGGTCCGAACCCATGAACGACCCCGCCCCACTCCGCATCGATTTCGTTTCCGACGTCGCCTGCCCGTGGTGCGCGGTCGGGCTCGCCGGCCTGCGACAGGCGCTGTCAAAGCTGGACGGAAGCGTGGCAGCCGAAATCCACCTGCAACCGTTCGAGTTGAACCCGGACATGCCGTTCGAGGGCGAGGATGCGGTGGATCACATCATGCACAAGTACGGCATCAGCGAGGCGCAATCCGAGGCCAACCGCAAGGTCCTCCGCGAGCGCGCCGCGGCCGTCGGCTTCGCCTACAACATGCAACGCGGCAGCCGCGTCTGGAATACCTTCGACGCGCACCGCCTGCTGCACTGGGTTGAACTGCAGGACCCCGGCAAAGCCATTGCGCTCAAGCAGGCGTTGTTTCGCGCCTACTTCACCGACAACCAAAACGTCGCCGACCGCGATGTGCTGGTGCGTGTCGCGGGCGATGCCGGTCTGGACGCCAACGAAGCGCGCCGCGTGCTGGAAAGCGATCAATACTCCGGCGACGTGCACGCGCAGGAACGCCGCTGGCAGCAGGCGGGCATCCATTCCGTGCCCGCGGCGATCGTCAATGGCCAGTACCTGATTTCCGGCGGGCAGGCGCCGGAGGTTTTCGAAAGCGCGCTGCGCGAGATCGCCGCGAAGACGGCTGGCAGCTGACCCGTTTCACACCTGCCCGATCACAGCACGAACAGGCGCACCACGCCCCAGATCGCCAGCAACAGCAGCAATCCCCAGGCAATCATCGACAGCATGAAGGGGTTGTGGCGCGCCCCGGGATCGCGCAGGTACGCCGGGATGTACCACACGCGCGCCGCGATCCACACCAGCCCGAGGATGCCGGCCCACGCCGGGTTGCCCCACGTCGCCGCCAGCCACAGTGTCGGCAGGAATACAACGGTGTGCTCCAGCGTGTTCATCTGCACGCGGAACGCCCGCTCGAAGTCCGGATGCCCGGTCGTGGCGGGTGCCTTGATGCCATGCCGCCCGCGCGCGCGGGCGACGAGGAGAGCCGCGGCGAACAGCACCAACACGTTCAACAACACGACCAGCACGGGCAGATGGGTCACGGCGGATTCCTTTGGCGAGGGATGCCGCGAAGTGTGGTTTGAACCGCGAAACGTGTCCACTGCGAAAAAAGGGCGCTTTGCACCGGCGCCATATTCGCCTGGCGCCCGCGGATCATCGCCACGGCGAACTATCATTCATTCCGGGACGATCGTCCGCAACCCACCCGCCGGCAGCGGCAGCAAGGCAACTCCATGAGCGACGCACTGCACATCGTCTGTCCCCATTGCGAAGCGGTGAACCGTGTCGCAGCCGAACGTGTTGACGCATCGCCGAATTGCGGTCGGTGCCATCGGCCACTGTTCGACGGCAAGCCGGTGGAAGTGAATGAAGCCGCGTTCCGGAAACACCTGACCCGCAATGGCATCCCGGTGCTGGTGGACTTCTGGGCGCCGTGGTGCGGCCCATGCAAGATGATGGCGCCGCATTACGCGCAGGCGGCGGCGCGACTGGAACCACATGCGCGCCTGCTCAAGGTGGACACCGAAGCCGAGCAGAATCTGGGCGCGGGCTACGACATCCGCAGCATTCCCACGCTCGCGCTGTTCCGCGACGGCCGCGAAGTCGCACGCCAGGCCGGTGCCATGAACGCTTCCGGCATCGTGCAGTGGACGCGAAGCCACGGCGTATAACCGGTCGCAGCCCGGATGAAGCTGGGGATCGGCGCGATCGGGGAAACCCGAGTTGCCGTCGGACGCGCGGCACTTCGATCAGCGATTGGCAGGCTCGGGCGGCGGTCCATCCGGACGCCTGCGCATGAAACGTGCGAAGCGCGGCAATCCACTGGCCGTCAGCCCATTGAACCGATAAGTCACCCACGATCCGACCGGCGGCGGGTCGGCACGGTCTTCATCGGAAAATCCCGAACCGATCGAGAACCGGCGTCCGTCCTGCGTACGTACCTCGATCGACCCCATCTTCCCTTCCAGCCGGCCCTGGCCCGGCCGGATCGCGATCACTCGCGCTTCGGCGTCCTCGTAGGGTTTCAGCTTGAGCAGACCCACGCCGCGACCCGCCCGATACGCTGCGTCGCCACGATGCAGCACGAGGCCTTCCCCGCCCTTGTCCACCACGCGCTTGAGCTCGGCGTAAAGTTGCGTTTCGTTCGCAACGCGAAACTGGCGGATGGCAACCACCCACGGGTCGCCGATGGCGGCAACCACCGCGCGGATGGCAGGAACGCGTGCATCAAAGTCGCCACCGTGAGTGGGGAGGTCGAATACGTGATAGGTCACTTCGTGCCACGCCGGATCGTTCGCACCGGCCGTACGCACGATGGCGGAAGCACGCGAGAACTGTCCGTAGCCGACCCACAGCTCCCCATCCATGGGCGTCTTCGGCCAACCCTTCGTGAACCACGCGGGCACATGCACGGCGGTGCCGCCACGCGTCAACAACTGACGACCGTTCCAGTAACCGCGCACGCCGTCGAATTTCTCGCTGACCCAGTAACCGGACAGGTCGACGCCGCCATGATAGACATCGACCAGTTCCACCGGCGGCGGCGTTGCGGTTCGTGCAGGGCCCGCGAAAACCGGGCCCAGCACGAGCACAGCCAGCATGATCCATCGCATCGATCGCATCCGGGTTTCCCTGCTCGTTGAAAGCCCGGAGTTTCGAACTTCACGCGCAGACATGCCGCAGGCCGCGACCGCCGCATCACACATCCTTTCCTGAAAAACCTGTAAGCGGTTCCTTACCGCAGTGGCCACGGCCACGGCGGCAGTGCAACAATCGGACACATGATTCGAGCGAACCCATGACCGGCAATCCAGACCCCCCGGGGAAAGGCGCGCTCGTCGACGGCCTGTCGCTGCTCGAAAACGTGAGCCTGCCCGCGGCGGTGATCTTCGACAGGGCGCTGACGCACAACATCGCATGGATGCAACGCTTCGCCGACGACCACGGCGCGAAACTTGCGCCGCACGGCAAGACCACGATGACACCTGCGCTGTTCCGCCGTCAGATCGATGCCGGCGCATGGGGCATCACGCTGGCGACCGCCACACAGTGCGCCGCAGCGTTCGAACACGGTGCGACGCGCCTGCTGATGGCCAACCAGCTGGTCGGCACGCCCAACATGGAGATCGTCGCGGGCCTGATCGAACGCGGTGCGGATTACTGTTGCCTGGTCGACAGCACGGCCAACGTCCAGGCGTTGAACGGATACTTCGGCCAACGCCGTCTCACCGTGCAGGTCCTGATCGAACTCGGCGTGCCCGGCGGCCGTTGTGGCGTGCGCGACGATTCCGGACTGCAAACGCTTGTCGACGCGATCGCCGTCTCACCGGCACTCGCGCTGTACGGCATCGAAGGTTACGAGGGCCTGATCGGTGGCGAACACGCCGTCGAACACATCCGCAGCTACGGCCGGCGGCTCGTCGACACCGTGCGCGGTCTCATGGATTCGGGCGCATTCGCGGATCGCAAGCCGATCGTCACCGCCGCGGGTTCGCAATGGTTCGACCTGATCGCCGAGGCTTTCGATCATCCGGACTTGCGCGACCACTGCACGCCGGTGCTGCGGTCCGGTTGTTACGTCGTGCACGATCACCGCTCGTATCGCGACGCGATGGCCGAAGTGAAAGCGCGCCATCCGGACCTGGACGGCGAACTGCAACCCGCGCTCGCGGTGTTCGCGCACGTGCAATCACTGCCCGAACCGGGTCTGGCCGTGGTTGCGATGGGCAAACGCGACATTTCGGTCGATCCCGACCTGCCGATACCGTTGCAGCTGCACCGCCCCGGCGAGCCCGCGCGGCCATTGACCGGCTGCAGCGTGCGCAAGGTCATGGACCAGCACGCGATGATGGTGATGCCGGAGCATGCGGACATCCGCATCGGCGACGTCGTGTCCTTCGGCGCATCGCACCCGTGCCTGACGTTCGACAAGTGGCGGCAGGTGTTGCTGGTCGATGACGACCTGCGCGTGCTGGAAGTGATGCCGACCTTTTTCTAGGGACGCTCCAACAGATACCCGCATTCGTCATTCCGGCGAAAGCCGGAACCCAGTGATTCTTTACGCAACGCTTAAAAATGCAAAGACACCGGGTCCCGGATGTCGCTTCGCGACTGCGTTTGCAGGATTGCAAACGCGAACGCCGCAGGCGGCGTGTAGCGCGAGCGCCATGGATGGCGCGAGTATTCCGGGACGACGAGCAAGATCAAGGGCCCCGGTTGTGCGAACGACGCAGCGTCATCAACGATGTTAGGCTCGAACCATCGAGCGACGCGCGCCGCCCACGTGCGGCGCCCATCGATCCTTCTCATGACCTCACCGGGGACGCCATGACCAAGTACCTTCGAATCGCCGCCTGCCTGCTCGCCGCCTTGCCTTGCATCGCCCTCGCCGCGCCGCAATCGGCGAAGGACAGGAACCTGCCGGCGCGCGTCGAGCAAGTGCTCGCCGCAACGCCGGTGATCGACGGCCACAACGATCTGCCATGGGGCATCCGCAGCGAGCTCGGCAATATCGGCAACATCGATCTCGATGCCGACACTTCCAACCTGCGCAGCAGGACCGGCAGCGGCGACGTGCACCTGATGACCGACATCCCGCGTGCGCGCAGGGGCCATCTCGGCGCGCAGTTCTGGTCGGTATGGATTCCGGCTTCCGTCACCGGCCCCGAGGCCGTGCAGACGACCTTGGAGCAGATCGACATCGTCCGCACGATGGTGGCGAAGTACCCGAAAGACTTCGAAATGGCGTCCACCGCCGACGACATCCGGCGCATCGAAAAATCCGGGCGCATCGCCAGCCTGATCGGCGTCGAGGGCGGCCATCAGATCAACAACTCGTTGCCGGTGTTGCGCGACTATTACGCGCTGGGCGTGCGCTACATGACGCTGACCCATGGCAAGACCATCGACTGGGCGGATTCCGCCACCGACAAGCCTGCGCACCACGGGCTCACCGCATTCGGCCGAGCGGTGGTGCACGAAATGAATCGCCTGGGCATGCTGGTGGACCTCTCGCACGTTTCGCCCGACGCCATGAAGGCCGCGCTCGAAACCACGCAGGCGCCGGTGATCTTTTCGCACTCCAGCGCGCGCGCGCTGGACGACCACCCGCGCAACGTGCCCAACGACGTGCTGCGGATGGTCAGGCAGAACCACGGCATCGTGATGGCCAACTTCTACTCCGCTTTCGTCTCCCAGGCCGTTGCGACCTGGAACGCCGACCGCGCCGGCGCATCGGCGAAATTCGATGCGTTGTACGTCGGCCAGCCGGATCGCGCCAAGGCCGCGATGGACAAATGGGAACGCGAACATCCACAACCCAGGGCCACCATCGCACAAGTGGCGGACCACATCGAACACATCCGCAAGATTGCCGGCATCGGAAGCGTCGGCATCGGCAGCGACTTCGACGGCATCGAGGTCACGCCCGTGGGCCTGGACGGCGTGGACAAATACCCCGCGCTGTTCGAGGAACTCGCGCGCCGCGGCTGGAGCGATGACGAACTGGCCGATCTTGCCGGCCGCAACCTGCTGCGCGTGATGCGCGAAGCGGAACAGGTCGCCACCAGATTGCAGGCGCAGGAAGCCCCTTCAAACGCGACGATCGAGATGGATGCCAGGGACAAGGACGTGTGACGGAACACGCGCCCGGATGCGTTCGGGCCAGGATGGTCGATCGCGCACGGGAAACTCCAGCTGCAGGCCGTGCATGCAATGCAGCTTGCACGCCCGCGCCTCGAGATTGTCCTCCGGGCTTGCGCTATTTCAGCGCGCGGTCGAACAACGCGAACATTTCGGACCAGCCGCGTTCCGCCGCCGCTTCGTCGTAAACCGGAAAATCGGGTTTCATCCAGCCGTGCGAGGCACCGCGGTACACCTCGCAGCGATAACGCACGCCCGCATCGTCCAGTGCCTGTTTGAAGCGCTCGACCATTTCCGGTGGGCAACTGCGATCGTTGTCGGCGACCGCGATGTACAACTCCGCGCGAATCTTCGGTGCCAGCAAGTGCGGACTCGCCGGATCGTCGGTGGCGAGGCGTCCACCGTGGAAGCTGGCCACCGCCGCGACGCGATCGGGAAAGGTCCCCGCCGCGGTGAGCGCCATGCCGCCGCCCATGCAGAAACCGACGGTGCCGACCGCGCCGCTCACATCGCCGCGCGTATCGAGCCAAGCCAGGAACGCCTCGGTATCCTGCGCGGCCCTGACGTTGTCCGTGGTCGCCATCAGTGGCCCGACCATGGCCCGGAAATCGCCGGCGAACGCTTCCTTCAGATCCAGCGGGCCGTACGCACCGTGGCGATGGAACAGATCCGGCACCAGCGCCACGTACCCACCGGCAGCGACGCGTTCCGCGACCTGCAGCAACGCCGGACGGATGCCGAACGCATCCATGTACACGATCACGGCCGGCCACGGCCCCGCACCCTCGGGTGTGAAGACATGCGCCGGGCATTGCCCGTCGCGGGTACGGATGCCGACTTCCTCGTGCTTCATCGTGATCGCCCTTCCAGGCAGCGAGACACACGCAACGACATCGGTACGATGC